>JASGCF010000086.1 GCA_030054275.1 Limnohabitans sp.
CACACTTAGACCCCTCGACACACTTAGACCCCTCGACACACTTAGACCCTTGTAACTCCACCAACCAACAGCAAGTGCTGTGACAACAAGAAGAA
This sequence comes from Limnohabitans sp., assembly GCA_030054275.1. Classification (GTDB taxonomy): domain Bacteria; phylum Planctomycetota; class Phycisphaerae; order Phycisphaerales; family SM1A02; genus QWPT01. Next base: position 96 of record JASGCF010000086.1, read on the forward strand.
ACCAACCCCATGCCGGAATTGGACGATCGAAAACCAGCGAAATCGCTTCCGCGCCTCGTGGGATCTTCTCGCCGAGAATTTGCTCCGCGAAGAACGAGGTGAATTGATCGGATCCATCCAAACGAGGTGCTGATTGCGCGAGTGCGCTCATGACGCACCTCCGCGTGTTGCACGAACACGATCCAGTATCGCTCCAGTTCCTCTCAACCCAGTTCCTCTCGAAACCGTGCTTTCGGACACGCCTGCACGATGGAATGACATGTGCGAGAAGATCTTGGCCAAGACACCTTCGGTCAGCAACGCAAGCAACGCGATCACGAAGAGCGGCCATGACCACAATGACCATGCCTTCGCGGTCATCCGCGCTGGATCCTCTTTGGAATTCTCACTCGACGCGGTCCATGTCATGCCCCCGACCGGAGCAAATGCGGCTCGGAGTTCCTCCGCTGCAATCGGTGTCAATGCAATCGAATCCTCGCGCACATTGGACGCAAGCACAAGTTGATTCTCACTTCGCCAAACTCCGGCAACCGGAACAACATCCAACGCTGCACCATCTGGTCCGATTGAAAGAGTGGCTTCGGAAGTTGATTGCGAAGATGGATCACGAAACGCCGTACCTGAAGGGGGTTCGGCGATTGGACTCGTCACTACCTGAAGCGTGGTGGATGGTTCCGCTTGAATGACGGCGCCAACAGCAACTTCATCGCGAGATGCAGCAAGTTGTAATCCTGCGCGCACAATTTCTTGCAACAGTGGAACCATCAACGGCTTCACTGGAAGATTCGTCCATGACAACTCAGGCGCACTCGTCAAGACCACGATCAGACCAGCTCTGGAATCGGCTCGCTGTGTTTGATCAAGAGGTGTCGATGCTTTGAAAGTTGGTGTGTTTGGGGTTGACGCTTCCGAATCTGCACCGCTCGCCCGCGTCTTGCTGGTCGCGGTGACATCAACGACTGCGTTCTGTTGATCCAAACGAGGACTCTGCGCTACAACAAGCGGGAGTCCATTTGCATAAAGAAGTACAACTTCTCCGGTGGTAAATCCAGTGCACTCGACCAACCGATTTGCCTCAACAGGAGAACTCAGTGCATCGAGTTCTGGACGCACCGTCGAGAGCAGTGGTGTGCGTGGCTGTTCGTCCGCCAACCGCAATGGCGTCTCAAGAACTTTCACATCACCAGTGAATCGCAGCCCCACTCCAAGTCTTGGAAACAACTCTGCGCTCCACGACTGTGTGAGTGACTCGCCGGACGGAAGAACCACAACTACTCCGCCGGCACGGGCGAAATCTCCGAGCGTTTCCATGCTTGTTGTCGCAAGCAGGTCTGGCCGTGCAAGAATGACCGCATCAAGTCCAAGCAACGCACGGCTATCAAGAGTGGACGGATCGATCTCTCGCACACGAATGCCGCCACCAACCATTGGCGACAGTGCTCGTGCGATCCAAAGTGAGGCGGGGATCTTCTCGAGGTCTGCGGTGTCAAGTGAACCGCGACGACCAACCACGCCAACTTCGATCTCGGGGCGTACATCAACAATGGTGTAGGCGTTGTTCCCCGGACGAAGGCGATCCTCTGACAGTTCAACACGAACAGCACGACGCTGATCTTGTCGGTTGGAGATCGCCGCTTGGCTTGTTCGCGCGGTCGCAGACTCCTGAGTCAACTGAAACTCGACCGTTGCTTCTGTTTGCCCTGCGTCCCATCGCACCACTCGTTGTGTTGACGATGCAAACCCATCCGCAAACGCACCGACCTTCGACTCTTCAGCGCGCACATCGCTGCCTTCACGCGCAAGAACAACGCGCACAGCAAGCGCGTCGCCAGATGGCAACATGCGCGCTTCAAGCGAACGAATGCGTACATCTGTTGGAACATCGCTCGCCGGAACTGTTGCGAGGATCTCTATCGAATCTTGTAGGAACGGACCGTCGTCTTGTGTCGCTCTCTGCGTTGTGTCATCCACAGAGATGGATGTCTGACCAAAGACTTGACCTTCACGCAGGGCGCCCCTGCGAAAACCGCTTGCGATGAAAATCTTGCGCAGCTCGCGGGTACTTGCTGCTTCGTTTCCCTCTGTATCGAATTCGCTCGCCGACAAAGTCTCGCGCGCGAGACGAAGAGCGCCTTCAAGATCAGATGGTGTCATGCTGGCTGTGACGCGCGATAAAACTCGCTCAACTTCCACCATGTCCGCAGTTGGTTGAAGTACCACTGTTGGACGCGCGGCTGCCGTCATCACCCCAACTCGATCGCGCTCACCTCGTGCACGAAGTGCAACTCGTACCTCGTCGAGAAGGCGATCAAGTTCGCGTGATGCCTGCTGAGATTGTGATGATTCGCCGTCGGTCACAAGTTGACTTGTTGCCCCGTTGTCAACAACGACCATCCATGTTGTGCGTCGATCTTGCAAACCAAGCTCGTCGCTCGCCATTGGTACTGCAATCGCAAGGCCGGCTGCGAGTACAGCAAGTGCACGAAGTACAAGCAGTATCCATTGTTCGAACTTCGTTCGACGGTTGGTGCGTCGCACCGCTTCGCGCAACAAATCCATCGCGGCCCATTCCAGAGGCACCCGTCGTCTACGAAAGAGCAGGTGAATCACAATCGGCAGAGCGACTGCTCCCAATGCTGTCCACGCGAGTGCTGGATGCGCAAAGGTCATCCGCCGCGTCTCCCAGCAAAGTGCATTCGCCGATCGAGTAGTGATGCAAGCACTGGTCCAACAGATTCGTGTGTATCGCACAACACAGAGTCTGCGTTCAAGCCGCGAGCGATCCGATTGATGCCGTCAACATGCTCGCGCAGCAACTCAAGATATGCGGCGCGAACAGCGCGCGGATCTGTCTCTAATGCTTGTGCAACATCTGACGATGCACTGCTTGCCTCAAGATCTTCAAATCGACTTGGTTGATCGATGGAAAATTCTAGTTCTTGTCGATCGAGTGTTTGAAGAAGCACCGCATCATGACCGCGGTGTGTCAGGCGCGCGAGGGTCGTGCGAATCTCATCAAGGCCCATGAGAAAATCGGAAACGATGACGAAGAGAGCGCGATTCTGCACTCGAGAGAGCATTTGATCTACGGAGCGACCGAGTTGCGCTTTTCGCTGTACAGGCTGTCCGCTCAGAGCTCCCACAATGGCGCGCCACTGATCGCGCTGGCTCGACCGCTTCACTTGTGTGCGAAGTTCCTCATCGAACAAACCAAGCCCAACGCGATCACCTTGGTGTAAGCACACATATGCAAGCGCTGCCGCGCACGCCGTGGCGTGATCGAACTTCGTCCATCGGTCGTTGCTTCGACTTGCGTCGGTCCCACCCCATCCGCGCTTCATAGAAAGCGTTCCAAACCGCATCGAATTCGAGCAATCCACAAGAACAACAACATCGAGATTTGTTTCTTGTACATAACGCTTGATGTACAACTTGTCGGTGCGGGCGAACACCTTCCAATCCATCTGACGAATGCCGTCGCCTGGCGCGTATTGACGATGCTCTGCGAATTCCACAGCCAAACCCTGATAGGGCGAGCGGTGCATACCACTCATCACGCCTTCGACGATCATTCGTGCACGAAGTTCGAATGGAGCCAACTGCCCGAGTGTTTCGGGTGCGAGGTATTGCTCGGCGCGCATCGCGCGTTCTGTCACAAGAACACCTCCAACGCGTTAGCGGGTGACGGCATCGAGTCCGCGTGAAACACCGTCCGCGCGTACTGCAACAAGAATCTCGCGTACGACATCATCCGACTTGATGTTGTCAGCCTCTGCGTTGAAGTTCGTCACAATTCGATGTCGCATGACCGGCAGTGCGATTTCGTGAACATGTTCAATGGTTGCGTGTGTTGCACCTTCGAGAAGTGCTCGTGCTTTTGCCGCAAGCACCAAGAACTGGCTCGCGCGCGGACCGGCGCCCCACGCGAGATAATCGCGACAGACCTTCGGACATGCCACGCCATCATCCTCACGAATACGAGTTGCGCGCACTATCTGAATCGCGTGCCGCACAACATGATCCGCAATCGGAACTTCTCGCACCAGTGCTTGCATGCGCACGATGTCGGCTGCTGTCAACACTGGTTGTGGCTCAGCTAAGCCGCGCGAGGTTGTGCGGCTCACAATCTCGATCTCTTCTGCTTCGCTTGGATAACTCACGCGAATGTTCAGCATGAATCGATCGAGTTGTGCTTCAGGCAGCGGGTAGGTGCCTTCTTGCTCGATTGGATTCTGCGTCGCCAACACAAAGAATGGTGTCGGAAGTTTGTATTGCACACCGTTGGCTGTGACTTGTCGTTCCTGCATCGCCTCAAGTAATGCCGCTTGTGTTTTTGGAGGCGTTCGGTTGATTTCGTCTGCAAGCACGATATTCGCGAAGATAGGCCCCTTCACAAACCTCAACGAGCGTGAACCGGTGGCGCGATCTTCTTGAATGACCTCCGTGCCGGTCATATCGCTCGGCATGAGATCTGGTGTGAATTGAACTCGCGAGAAGTGCAGGCTGAGCGTTTTCGCAACACTCGAGACAAGAAGCGTCTTTGCAAGTCCTGGCACGCCCTCGACGATGGCGTGGCCGCCACACATCATGGCGAGCAGGGCTTGTTCAACAACTTCTTCTTGTCCGACAATGGCCTTGCGAATCTCCACTCGAACTCGCTCAAGCGCTCGTCGAACCTCGCCGACTGCCGCTACTGGATCATTCCAGTGTTCGGAAAACGCTGGTTCGGTTGGTGCCGAGGTTGGATTTGGGTGAGAGTGAGCGTTCGAAAGACCGGCATCCTGCATTGAGGACCTCCAAGCGCGCGTGCGCGCGAACTGCGAGTATAGGTTGACGGGCCAATTTGCCCGCCAAAGTCATGCCAGAACTCCCCGAAGTCGAACATCTCAGACGATCTGTAGACCCTTGGCTCTGTGGTGCTGAAATCACAGCAGTTGAGGTACGACGAGCGGATGTCGTCTGTGTTGCGAACCTTGATGCGCAAACACCCGCTTCTCAACACGCGCCGACTCCGCTGGATTTGCCGCAATTGCTCGGTCGAGGTTCATCGGTGCTTGCAACCGACCGTCACGGCAAGCAAATGGCGATGCGCCTTTCCTCGGGATCCATTTTGATCGTGCAACTCGGCATGACGGGCACACTTCGTCTTGAGCGCACAGACCAACAGCTCGATCACACTGAGTCGAAGCATCGACATGTTGTTTGGACGCTTCGACGGGGGTCTCACGCAACCGCTCCAAAGACGGCGCTTCAAGACGGTTGGCGGCTGTCCTTCCGCGATCCACGCCGATTTGGTGGAATCACGGTGCTCAATTCGGAAGAGGCGCTTTCGAAGCATTGGGGTGTCCTAGGACCAGACGCCCTCTCCGTTGGCGGCGCCGCGCTGGCGGCGGCTCTCTCGTCAACGAAACGGCCCATCAAAGCCGCGCTTCTTGACCAAGGCGTGCTCGCCGGCGTCGGCAACATCTACGCCGATGAAGCCCTCTTTCGCGCTGGCATTCACCCGCTGCGCGCAGCAAACGCCCTGCAGCGCCGCGAGGCCTCAACATTGGCCCGTCACATTCGCGCGATCCTCGCCAAAGCCGTCGTGCAGGGCGGATCGACCCTTCGAGATTATCGTGACGCTTTCGGCGCATCTGGTTCCGCGAGGCAGTCACATGCCGTGTACGGTCGCGGCGGCCAGCCTTGTTTGGTGTGCGAAGAAACGCTTGGCCAGATCACGGTCACCGCTCGAACGACGGTGTTCTGCCCTCGGTGCCAACCGTAACGACATCGACTTATCCACAGCCGATCCCAAGACGCTGTGGGCTTGAGCGACGGCGCTGAACTTGCGATCCGCAGCGTCAGAGTTACTCAGTCTCGGACCTTCGATTGGCTGAGAATCTGTTCAGACGCGGAAAAGGTGCTCTGAAGAACAAACCCTATGAAATGAACTCTCTCTTCTTAGTAAAGACCTTGTCCACATGTGGAAAAGAGAAGCGCAAACAACATAAACACCGACCATACAGCAACTTACGACACAAGAATGGGCGTGGAAACCTGACAAATGCCTGTCAACTCGTGTCGCTCAACGACATCGACGGCCGAGACGAGCGATCACAAGGGCGCAGAAGGTCGATCACCGAGCCTGCAAAGCCGTCAGAAGCGAACGCGACTGACAGTTGCAAACAGTTTTTCCACACGCCAAAGGGTCGCCGCAAGCAACGATGTCCCTCGGAATTCTGCCGCGAGAACAGGCCCCCAGATCAGGCCTCGAGAACAGACCCCGAGAACAGGCCCCGAGCCACGGTTTTTGGTCGTGATGCGAGGCGCACCGAGGGGGCGAACAACCAAAGTCGGAACAGGTCTCGCCCACCGACGCGCCAGCCGCCGATTTCGAGAAATCACATTTCCAGAAATCACATTTACCGACTGCTTCGTTGCAGAAGATCCTGCTCGATGCGATCCACCTCTGCTTGCAGTTTGCCGTCCGTATCAACTTTCTTCTCGATGGTGCGCACGGCGTGCATGACCGTTGTGTGATCGCGGCCGCCAAAGTAGCCACCAATCTCTTCCAAACTGAAGCGCGTGTGTTTGCGCGCGAGGTACATGCAAACTTGACGCGGCATCGCGATCGACTTGTGGCGCTTCTTCGAGAGAAGATCTGTGAGTTTGACATCGTAAAAGCGCGTGACACTTTCGATGATTGCTTGCAGACTCGGCGCATTTCCGCTGCGCGTTGCACTCTCACCATCCAGCGATTGTTTGGCAAGTTCAAGCGAAATGGGCTGACCCATTGCCGCCGCGAATCCACGGATGCGCGTCAACGCCCCCTCCAGTTCGCGAATGTTGGTGTCGACTTTCGCGGCGACATAACTCGGAACATCGTCCGGCAACTCAACCCCACGCATCGCAGCCTTTGCTTTCACGATGGCCACACGCGTTTCGAAGCAGGGGCGTTCAATGCGCGCAACCATTCCAGCCGAGAATCGGCTGGTGAGCCGTTCCTCAAGATCTGGAATCTCGGTGGGAGCAGCGTCAGAACTCAGGATGATCTGTTTTCCGAGTTGATACAGCGCATTGAAGGTGTGGAAGAATTCCTCTTGCGTTTGTTCGTGTTTCGAGAGGAAGTGAATGTCGTCAATGACCAGCACATCCGCATTTCGGAATCGGTTGCGGAAATCCGACATTCGGCCCGCCTTCACTGCTTCGTGGAAGAGATCCATGAAGGTGTCACACGAGATGTAACAAAGGCGTAAGTTCGGCTGAGCTCGCAACAACTCTTGGCACATCGCATGCAAGAGATGTGTCTTTCCAAGCCCAACGCCACCATGAATGAAGTACGGGTTGTACGCACGACCAGGTTTCATGGCGACAGCCTGTGCGGCCGCGTGTGCAAGGCGATTTCCTGGACCAACAACGAATGTTGAGAAGGTGTAGTCGGGACTCAGCAGCATCTGCTCGTCGAGCCATGCTGGGCGTTCCGCGCCGTCCGCCTCGGGTGGCGGCGTGAGCGCGCCGCGAACATCAAGTTTCGCATCGTCTTCGGGGCTCACAAAACGCACAACCAACAGACGACCGGTCACATTCTGCGCCGCTTCTGTGAAATGTGTGCCGCAGCAACGCTGGAGATACCGCAACTGGACGGGTTCGCGCACCACGAGACGCAACACACCGTCGCGAATCTCGGAAGGCTCAATGTCGTCGAACCAGTGTCTGCAGATGTCCGCATGGTTCTTGCGCAGGTAGTCGACAAGCGACTCTCTGAAACCTGGCTCGATCCTTTGCATCGTGGCTCCACACGCCCTCATTCGAGGGAAGCGCGTCCTCCGCTGGGAAGCGGGAACGCGAAGATGAATTTGTTGCACGCACCGTCAAGGCATCCCACCGCCTTGTCGAATGCACGGGGGGCAGACGATAGAAGAAGCAGCCTCACCCGTCAATGCTGCTGCCCGTCGTACCCAAAGTGCCAGCACGAGCGCAGAAACGCGACAGAGGTACTCCATCGCATGCGTCAACACAATCGCACGAGTACACACGGTTCCTTCGCGATTCAAACCACAGTTTCGTTTGTGTCAGCATCGGAATGAGTTTCGACACTAGACGCACTCTTGGCGGTGTTGGTTGCTTGCACCGCTGCGAGTTGTCGCTCGTATCGCGCGCGATTCGTGCGGTGATCCATAAGAAGGTGAATGCGATCCGCATGAGATCCGCACAGCGCTTCGATGCGTTCGCGTGCGTAATGAATGGTCGTGCGTCGTGACGCATGTACAAGCACGATCGATTCTGCTTTCCAAATAGGCAGCAAACGCACGATGTCATCGATATGCATATGCATGCCCGTCTTCGCGCGATCGCCGTGATCTGGCTCGAAGAATGTGCATTCGGCAATCAAAATCTTAGCTTCCGCGAACTCATCACGCACCAAGAATTCACCAGGCGCGGTGTCGCCGGTATATGCAACAAGAGGAATATCGAGCTGGCGGGTGATCTCAACGCCTTGCGTTCGTAACTCGCGCAATTTCTCTTGCGGAAGATCACGGAACTCCTCACGCAACTTGCTCCGTCGCTCAAGCACCGCATACCCAATGCTTGGAACGGTGTGTCGAGTCGCGATGGCGCGAAGAAAAACATTATTCTTGATTTCAAGACTTTCTTCTGGCGGAAGTGCAACGATCTCAAATGGTGTGCGCTGCCGTTCAAGTGGTTCCCACGCGCGCATCAACGCCTTGAGATGCGGCTCAAGTTCTGGATGACACACACATCGACCAACCGGAATCTTTGGGCGTCCATCACGCGCGCTATCCGGCATGTGTGTTTCGCCACCAATCTTCTGAAAGTAGCGTTGGCTGAACCAATACGGCAGTCCACCAACATGATCCATATGCGCATGTGTCAGCGCGATGGTTGGCGAACTCAACACTGCGCGCGTGCATTGACCGATATCAAATGCGATATCAAGTTCGGGAATCTGAATGCAGGTTTGCTCGCCAGCGACGCTGATGCCTTGCACGCGATACGGCGGCAGATACAAGAAGCCGAGTTGGCCCTCACGGGCGGGTGGGCTAGGAAGCACAGTGTGAACTCCTGCGGGCACGCTTTCACGCGACCGAGTTGCGAATGAAGCGCACAGCGTAATCGAAGACCACGATTCTGTGCGCTGGCTTCTGCGCTTGAGCCACGCTCGAACCGGATCTGTTTGTAGCGGCAGGTCCGAGATACCGAGCGATTTCTAAGAAAGCGGTCGTGTTGCGGGCTGTAGGGGCGGCAAGTGCACACACATTGCCCGTCGAAACGCTTGTTGCAAAGCAAGCGCGATATCGCGCCGATCAGAACTCTATGGATCATCCGGAAAGACCGGAGCACTCACCACAGACGCCTCAACCGCAGAAACCTCTGCGGAGTGTGTATTCCAATGATCCAGAAATGCGTGAGTTGGTCGACTTCTTCGTCGAAGACCTCACTCGACGCGTGCATGCGATGCGTGCGGCACTTGATTGCTTTGATGTCGCGCGCCTTCGAGCGCTGGCACATCAACTTTCCGGTACCGCGTCGGGTTACGGATTTCCCCCGATTGGCGACGCAGCCCGTGCACTTGAAAATGAAATCCCCAAACCGTCTCGGAAGACTACAACGCGGTGTTCTGGATTTGAGTCTGACGCTGCACAAGATGATGGTTTGCTTGACGAGATGATGATTGCACATCTCCGTGAACGCGCTGAAGATCTCATTGCACTCTGCCGACGCGCAATTCCTACACCAGAACCGCTGCCGTTTGAACAAGACGACCAGACGCACACAACTGAATCACACGATGGGAGGCCATCGTGAATCCAGCAGCGCTTGGGCCGGAGTTTGGTGGACTCGTGCCACGGACGCCCCGTGTTCTTTCGATTGACGACTCAGAACTCATGCACCGGTTACTGCGTGCACGATTGCAACTCGAACAGGTTGAAATCTTGTGCGCACCGAGCGGTGACGAGGGAATTCGTCTTGCCGTCGAAATGCAGCCTGATGTGATTCTGCTTGATATAGATCTTGAAGGAATCGATGGATTCGAAGTTCTGCAGCGACTCAAAGAGGACCCACGCACGCACGACATCGCTGTGATTTTCATCAGCGCCACCAACGACATGATGGATCGCGTGCGTTGTCTTGATCTAGGCGCGATTGACTTTGTCCACAAACCATTCGAGATCGCGGAACTCAAAGCGCGCGTTCGATCAGCGATTCG
>JASGCF010000456.1 GCA_030054275.1 Limnohabitans sp.
GTTCGCGTTGCAGTCGGCAGCCAGCGCCTGCGACAACTCCCATGTATCGGGAAGCCCATCGTCATCGCAGTCGGGCTGGCAGTCGTCGGGCACGAGGTTCGAGTCGACATCGGTCGAAGTCCCCGCCGCGATGTCGCACGAGTCGAGCACACCGTTCGCGTTGCAGTCGAAGTCGGCACCCGACGCGATCTCGCACGAATCGTTCAGACCGTTCGCGTTGCAGTCGTTCTCCGCACCCGAGGCGATCTCGTCCGCATCGCACACGCCGTCCGCGTCGCAATCGCCGCTGAAAATGTTGCCGCCGAGGTCCGTGTACGCACCCCATGTGTTGTTCGGGGTGTTCCGGCAGAGCACGCTGTCGAGGAGACGCGTCGGCGAGTCCGCGATGGTGAGGATGCCACCGCCGAAGACCCCGGCGATATTCGCCTCGATCGACGCATCGACGATGTCGACCGCGCCGTCGTTGTAGATCGCGCCGCCCGCGCCGAACGACTCGTTCGCGGTGAAGGTGCAGCGCTCGATCCGCGCCACCTGCCCACTGCCGAGGTCTGGGTCGCCGACAAGCGCGACCGCACCGCCCTGCAGCGCCTCATTACCCGTGAACACGCAGTCGAAGAACCGTGGTGCCGCACCAAACGCAACCACCGCCCCGCCGTCCTGCGTCGCCGTGTTGTTGAGGAAGACGCAGTTGCGCACCGTCGGCGCTGCGAGGACGACCGCAAGCGCGCCGCCGTTGTTTGCACGGCCGTTGCGCAGCGTGAAACCGTCAAGTTCGAGCGCTCCACTGCCTGCGCTTTGGATGTTCACGCAGCGCGCGCTGCCTCCACCGTCGATGAAGGTCGTCGCCGCGCCCGCAAGCGACCGCAGTACGAGCGATCGGCCCGTGAGATCAATCGGTCCGTAGCTGCCCGCGCCCACGCGAATCGTCGCACCGTTCGGCGCCGCGTTGATCGCCGCCTGAATGTTCGCGAAGCCTGAGCCACCCACGACAAACTCGCCCGAGCAGTCATCGGGCACGCCGTTCCCGTTGAGATCGGTCGAGGTTCCCGCCGCGAGATCGCACGAGTCTGGGCGACCGTTCGCGTTGCAATCGAGCGAGGTGCCCGCCGCGATGTCGCAGGAATCGGGCTTGCCGTTCGCGTTGCAATCCTGCACCGCGCCACTGCCGACTTCGCACGAGTCGAGGACGCCGTTGTTGTTGCAGTCGGACGCGGTCGGCAAGCCGTCGTAGTCGAGGCGCAGACGGATGCCGCCGTTCGTGCAGCCGGTGCTGTTGACCGCACCAAAGGTCGTGATTTGCACCGAGAGCGCGCCGTCCGCCACAAGTGCGTTGAACGCAGGCAGCGTCCATGTGATGTTTGCTGTGTCCGGCGTCGTCGGGCAGTCGGTGCCCGTCGTTCCGAAGTACGCCGTCGGCGCACCGCCGTCGATCGATACGAGGATGCCGTCGGTTGCTCCACCGAGGTCAGCCGTCGCGTCAATCCGCAACTTTGGCTGGATGCCGTACGCGCGCGGAAGGTTGTTGAAGGTGTAGGTCACGGGTTGCGCACCGCTGATCGGCGCAAGCGGCGAAGTCAGCGAGACAACAACGGCACCTTCGCAAGCGTCGCCGATTCCGTCACCGTCGCAATCGGCTTGTGATGGATTGGCGATTGAAGGACAGTTGTCTGTTCCGTTCGGCGCGTAGCCCGCAGGCTGCGTGCATTGCGTGAGCGTGCCGTCGGCCGCGATACCAAAGCCGTCACCGTCAAGGTCGCGGTAAAAGGTTTGGGCTGCGCACAGCGTGAAACTGCCGTCTCCAAAGCCAGCGCTACCACCAGCACCGTTGTTCCATCCCGTGCGAATGATGTATGTGCGCACCGTCGTGTCATCGGCCGAGAGGATGAATTGACCGATGCGAACACCACCTGGCGGGACGGCTGCGAATCCAGTTCCGCCTGACGGGGAGTTGCCGACACGGCCTTGGTTGTTCGGCGGGTTCGAATTGAAGAATCCAATAGCGCTTGTACTACTTGGATTTCCAACCACGCACGCCTGATTCCACCTGCCAGCAGCATCCCACCCTGGGTCGTTGTTCGTCGAATTCGTTGGACTCGCGATTCCGCCGATGGTGACATACGAGTCAAAGGGCAAGTTCTGCGCAAGAAGACTTGCGTTGAAGCCTGTCTGAGCTGGATGCCAGGTCCCATTTGCCTGCGACAAGACGCCGCCGTTGTAGTCGGAGATGTCCTTGTGCCAGAAGCCGCAGTTGCTTGGGGAGTTCCAGTT
>JASGCF010000457.1 GCA_030054275.1 Limnohabitans sp.
GCGCGATTCGACGCGCTTCTGACGAAACGCACGATCTCGTGACCAGCGGTCGAGAGAAATGCACACAGTTGCGTTCCAACAAGCCCACGCGCACCGGTGACTCCGATACGAAGTTTCCGCGAGCCAAATCGAGCGTCGATTTCTGCGTGTCGCCGCAAATCTGCTGCAGTTCGCGCATGCCGAAAGGCAAATTGCCGCGCGAGTTCTTTGCGAAACGGAGCACCGATCACAGCACCAAGCGGACCAAAAGGTAGTCGATATGCAATGTCATCTTCGAGAATTGATCCGCCATCTCGCGCCAGAAAGCGATGGTGATGCCGCCACGCTGCAAACGGGCCAGATTCCTGAACATCAACAAAACTCTGACCAGTCTCAACAGCCTCATGAAGCGCAACCAAGCGGATGCGCAGCGGTCCTTTGCAGATCTCGATGCGTGCACGCGCTCCGTTCACCAGTGGTGACGCCTCTTCGCGCACAAGGATGCGCTCCCATGGTGGAATGAGCCGATGAATGGCACCCGCACGAAAGTGCCATGCCGCCAGTTCCTCGCGCGATGCGTCGAGATTGGTTGACTTGAAAAAGCGCTGATCTTGACTCATGCGAAAAGACCTCCGACGCGCAACGGGCGACCTTCGTGCAGCACATCGCGAACTGAAACAAAGACCGCGTTGTCTGCAGACTTCTGAGCACTGCTCCGATTGCGAGCGCTCGCAAGCGGCAGTTTCATGCGCGGATTGTCTCGCAGAACAGCTTCCTGTTGGACGAGGAAGTTCCAGTACATCGGACCAATGGGGCAATCTTTCCCCGGCGTCCACGCGCAGGTCTTACACGAATCGCTCATCCGTTCAAGATACGCAGATCCACTCACATACGGCTTCGTGGTCATTCCCGTCCATCCGTAGGTGCCCATGCCGAGCACATTGGGTTCGACGACCCAATCCCATGCGTCGATGTACGCGATCCAAAACCAATCGCACAACTCGCGCGGCGAAACTCCAGCGAGTGTCGCGATGTTTGCAAGTACCATCAAGCGTGTGATGTGGTGACTCCAGCCTTCCGCCCACACATCACCGACAACATGATCAAGACATGTAAGTCCGCTTTCGCGGCCCCAATAGGCAGGCGGAACACCGTTTTCTGCGCGAAGCGCATTCGGGCGAGCACCGCCATCCACTCCATCCGGTGGGCTCGCCAATGGCTTCCACGCCCGCCCGTTCCATCGGGAATAGCCGCCATCACCCGGACGCGCGAGCGGCGCTTCCTCAGGCGAAAGTCCGTTGCGAAATCCGTCCGTGGCGCGGTGCACTTGATACACGAACTCGCGCCAACCAAGAATCTGCCGGACGAAACCTTCTTTGCTTGCGATCGGAAGATCAAGCGATAGCGCACCGTCAACGACTGTTTTTGGCAGCAAACGATGGAGGTTCATCAGTGGCGAGAGTCGCGTGTGAAACACACCACGACTCTGCCGACTCATCGCATCCTCAAACGGGCCAAAGTGCGGCAAGCACGACTTTTGCGCCCACTTCCACATGCGATCAATCTCTGCGCGCGTTGCGGGAATCGCATCAAGGTCAAGGGTGCCAGGGTGATCTCCAAAGTGCTGAAGAATGGTTTGCTCGACCTCTTCGCGGATCAACGAACCTGGGAAAGTCGGTGGCGTTGGCGCAGTTGGCTTGCCATCCCATCGTCGACGATTCTCCGCGTCGAAACTGTACTTCCCGCCGATTGGCTTTCCGCCTTCCATCAATATTCCCGTACGCCGACGGATGCCTTGGTAGAAGCGATCCATGCGGAAGCCCTCGCGAGTTTTCGCTGCCTCAAGATCAAGAGCAACGGTGAGAAATCCATCGTGCGGTTCGAAACGCAAGCATCCATCGCGGACATGCGGCTGAAACTCAGCGCGCATTTCTCGCTCTGCCGGCTCCATAGCCACAAGCGGCATACGCGTTACCTTGGCGTGAACCGCTTGCCACACGCGAAGGAGATCGACCATTGGCTCTGTGCCTCGCAGCACTTCGACCGCAAATCCGCGATCGGCGCACTCCAGTGCAAACATGCGTTGCGACAGCAAAATCCACGCAAGCCGCTGGCGGTGATAAGGGCGACGAGATAGCCACTCCCCGCTCTCAAAGAACAACACACGCGTCTTGTCGGGCGCACTTTTCGCGAGCGGTCCGATCTCAAGACTCAACTGGTCAGGAAACACAACGACCACTTGCTCGCGCTTTCGCTCGGGAGCGTTGGCGCGGTCACTTGGGGTC
>JASGCF010000458.1 GCA_030054275.1 Limnohabitans sp.
CTCGCACGCACATGGCGGCGCATGGCACCATCGGCACTCCAGTCGCCGGATGGTGGAGCGTTTCAAGTTCGATCTGAAGTTGAGAGCGACCGAGCGCCCGACCTCGTGCGCGATCCACTCGCCGGACAGCCGGTCGTTGTGCGGAGTGCGGACGGCGGCGGTGTTGTCGTTTTCGTGCGATTTCTCGATGGAGCGGCCCGCATTGTGGGAGTGGGGGCCCTTGAAGAAAACGCGGACGGTTCCACGCCGTCGCGTGGAGATGAGTGATGACGATTTGGATCAACGGGAAGTTTGTAGAGCCGGCCGATGCGCGCGTTGGGTACTTCGACGGCGGCTTTCAGCACGGCATCGGGTTGTTTGAGACCATGCTCGCACGCGACGGCGCGATCCTTCGCTTGGAAGCGCATCTTGAACGGCTTACAGAAAGCGCGCGACTTTTACAGTTGTTCGATGAACTGCGACTCGAGCCGCTGGCGGAGGCTGTGCAGTTGTGTCTTCAGAAGAGCGCACTGCGCGATGCGCGCATTCGACTCACCATCACAGGGGGCGATCTCGGTAAGCCTTTTGCGGGCCTGCATGCCAAGAGTGGCGCAGCATCGGTGCCAGCTCCGACGGTCGCGATTCATGTGCAACCTCCGACGGCATATCCAACGGATTTCTTCGCGAAGGGCGTCTCGGTCTGTGTCGCGGACGCGCGAGCCAATCCCTTTGACCCATTCGCCAGTCACAAGACGCTCGCGTATTGGCCGCGCATACAAGCGCTTCGTGCAGCTGCGCGTGCCGGACACGGCGAAGCATTATGGTTTTCGATTGGAAATCGCTTGGCGAGTGCAAGTGTGTCGAGCGTATTCCTTGTGAAAGGTGGCAGGTTGCGTACACCTTTCGCGCGCGGCGAAGAGCTCGCGGGTGCACCGCCTGCTCCCGTGTTGCCTGGCTGCACACGCGCAGCCGTTGTGCTTTGGGCAGAGGGCGCTGGTATCACGGTCGAACGGTGCGATCTTTCGATCGACGAGGTGCTGGGCGCAGATGAGATCTTTCTCACGAACTCAAGTTGGGGCGTGCTGCCCGTTGTACGAGTTGAGAGAGCAGTGATTGGTGGGGGCGTTCCTGGATCGATGACAAATCGACTTCGCGAGAGGTGGCTCGCATGACACAGGCTCCGAATGGTGCTCCCAGTGGCGGTCGTGGTGGCTTTGCAAGAGGGTTTCCAGGAGGTTTCCGCGTGTTCACCATGGGGCGCGATGCCGCGAGTCAGTTTCGCGTGAAGCCCCCGTGGCGAGTTCGCGAAGGAGCGGGGCCACTCGAGCGCGCAATGATTGCGACGCTGACATTTCTGCTGGCCGTACCGATCGCACTGTTGTTGCTCGCAATCGGAATTGTGCTGCTGTTCGCGTTTCTCGGTTGCGCCGCGCTCCTCGTGGCATTTGCACTGGCGATGTGGGTTGTGCGACGCGTGTTTGGTGTCGGGTCCAAGCGCGTGAGAATTCGACCAGTTCCTGAAGAGGATGGTCGCGAGAATGTGCGCGTGATTGCGCGTCGCGACGAGCCGTAGTTGCGCTGCGGCGGCGACCTTTGGCGCGATTCACGCGAAAGCGAGCGAAAGCAAAGCGAGTCGCGAGCGCAAAAGTTCAGTCCCCCTGATCAAGAATCGCCATGAACGCTTCCTGCGGGATCGTCACATTGCCGATCTGCTTCATGCGTTTCTTGCCTTCCTTCTGCTTCTCAAGGAGCTTGCGCTTGCGCGAGATATCGCCGCCGTAGCACTTCGCAAGCACATTCTTGCGCACGGCCTTGATCGACTCGCGCGCGATGATCTTGCCGCCGATGGCCGCTTGCAGCGGAATCTCGAACTGGTGGCGGTCAATCTGCTCTTTGAGTTTCTGCAGAATCGCACGCGAACGCTGCTCTGCGTTGTCGCGGTGGCAAATGAGTGACAGCGCTTCGACGGCCTCTCCGTTCACGAGGATCTGCACCTTCACGAGGCGGTCTTCGCGGTACTGCGTGATGGTGTAATCCATCGTGCCGTAGCCGCGCGTCACCGACTTCAACTTGTCGTAGAAGTCGTAGATGATTTCCGCGAGCGGAATTTCGTACTTCAAGATCTGTCGCGATTCGCTGATCATCTCCTGCGCTTGGAAGATGCCGCGGCGCAACTCGCAAAGCTTCATCAAGTCGCCGATGTTCTCGTTCGGGCAGATGATCTCGATCTTGACGATCGGTTCACGAATCGCCTTGATTTTCGAGGGGTCGGGCAGATCGGCG
>JASGCF010000087.1 GCA_030054275.1 Limnohabitans sp.
CGCCGAGCGCAGCGAGGCGGTCGTGAAATCACACGCGAGCGCTCGCCAACACCCTCTTCGCAGCGTTTGACAGCGCGAACTCCCCAAGCGCATCGGCCGCAACCCAAACGCGGCCGCGCGCGGCAAACGCGGCACCTGAACCGCGCACCTTCGCCACGAACACCACAAAGCGCACCGCACGATGCGTCGTCATGAACGGCACTTCACCCACCGCCGCCAGCGCGGCCGTTGCGGGAAGCCCGAGCAACTCCCCCACCGCGCGTGGCGCGAGATCGGCGCCGTCCGCGCTCTCGACCGCGGGCGGCTGCCAAAGCCCACCCCACAAGCCGCCGCGCGGCCGCTGTTCGAGGAGCACCGCGCCGTCGGTTCGTCGCACGCACGCGGTCACAAGCACGAGGTCTTTGCGCGCCACGCGCTTCTTGGGCGCAGGGATCTCGTCCACTCGCCCCGCAGCGAACGCAGCGCACTGTGCGCGCAGCGGACACGCGCCACATCGCGGCGTGGCAGGTGTACAAACCGTCGCACCCAGTTCCATCAGCGCCTCGTTCGCAACGCCCGGCGCCCGAGCGGCCGCGACGAACGCTTCCGCACGCTCCCACGCCCACGCCTGCACCGCCGTGTCGCTCGCGCTGCCTTCGCGCGCCTCGACGCGCTGGAAGACCCGCGTCACATTTCCATCGACGATCGGTTCGCGCGCTCCGAAGACGATCGACGACACGGCTCCCGCCGTGTACCGACCGACACCTGGCAGCGCCCGCAGCGCCTCGGGGTCGGTCGGAACCTCACCAGCATGACGCTCGACCACAGCCTTCGCGGCCGCGTGCAGAAGCCGCGCCCGTCGGTAGTACCCAAGCCCCTGCCACGCAGCGAGCACTTCGTCTTCGGTCGCGGCGGCGAGCGCCGCTGGCGTGGGGAAGCGCGCCAGAAATGGCTCAAACTTCTCAACCACCCGCGAAACCTGCGTCTGTTGGAGCATCAACTCGCTCACCAGCGCTCGATATCCGTCACGCGCGCGCCGCCACGGGAGGTCGCGGGCGGCTGCTTGGAACCATGCCACGAGTAACTCCGTGGCGCCGTCGCTGCCACGGTTCCGAGACCCAGCGCGGCCAACTGCCCGAAGCGGCTTCTTGGTTCGACCGTCATTGGTCGCGTTTGGGGCAGTTTTTCGGGTCGATTTCGCCATGCGTTGCGTCGCGTCCGAGCGTTTCATCCGTATCTCTCTCAAGGCCGCATCCCGCAAAGCCTCGACTCCCAATCAACCGCCTGCGAGGCCGCGTGGCAATCTTGCGTCAGCAACCGCCCCGAACCTTGCGATGTTTGCCCCTGACGGGTAGCGTACGGAACTTCGCGGGGCGAACCCGCGCACAGGAGTCTGATCCATATGAAGTCGTTCTACACCCTCGAAGAAGCAGCCAAGAAGCTCAACATGACCCCAGCAGGCGTCGAGGCGATCGCCGCGACCGGCAAGCTGCAGAAGGTCAAGCACGAGGGTCAGGACAAGTTCCGCGTGGAGCAGGTCGATCTGCTTGCAGCACGCTCCGCGCCGTCGGATGCGATCGGCTTGCTCGACGATTCAACCGCTGGCGGCGCCATCGGTCTTGCAGACAGTGGACCGGCCATGACGCCTCCGCCACCTGCCAAGAAGGTCGCGGCGCTTGACGACTCTGTTCTTGGATTGGCCGACTCGACTCCGATGGGCGCGAAGAGCCCCGCGGACTCTGCAGGCGGCACCGGCATTTCTGCCCTCTCCGGCCGAGGCAAGGGCGGCGACGCCGTCGAAATCGGCCTCGAGACAGTGGGTTCTGGCTCTGGTCTTCTCGATCTCACGCGCGAGAGCGAAGAAACCGCACTTGGCGCAGAGCTCATCGATCAGGTCATGTCTGGTGAGGGCGACACCCCTGCTGGCGCGAGCGGCTTGTTTGATGCCGTCACCGCGGAGCCAGTGGTTGCGGCCGCACCAGTTGGTACTTCGATGGTGATGGCGGAACCGTATGACGGCGCATGGTCGGGGGTTGGCGCAGGCGTGCTGATCGCTGCGTTTGCGGCGCTCACCGTCGCTGCGCTCATCGGCGTGAGCGCAGCCATGGGCGCTGGTTCGACCATCGCGGCAAGCCTCTCAGGCAACATTCTTGCGTGGGCTGGCGCCCTTGCTGGCATCACCGCTGTCGGCGGAATCGTTGGGTTCTTCATCGGACGCGCGTCTGAGTAAGCCACGATGCTGCTCACTCGATACGGCTTTCGGGAATGGATGATCATCACGCTCGCCGCTGCAATTCCTGCAGCGGCGGGTGTCTATTTCCAATGGTGGTGGTTGGTCGGCCTGAGCGCCATTGTGTGGGCTGCCCTCGCGTCGTTCTTTCGCGACCCACTGTTTCGTCGCCCCGCCTCAGCCGACGCGCGCGAACTGGTAAGCCCAGCGGACGGACTGGTCAGCGCCGTGCTCTCGGTGCCAGAGCATATCGCAACCGACGGCCCAGCAACCATCGTGCGAATCTACCTCTCTGTCTTTGATGTGCATGTGAATCGCATGCCGTGCGATGCGGAAGTACTCGGCACCGTCCACACGCCAGGCAAGTACCTCGATGTACGCATTGAGGAAAGCGCGAAAGTGAACGAGTCGATGGTCACGCGCCTGCGCGCGCCGAGCGGGGTCCTCCTCGGCGTGAAGCAGATCTCTGGCAAAGTTGCGCGCCATATCGTCTGCCCTATCAAAACTGGCCAACGATTCGTGCGTGGCCAACGCTTCGGCATGATCAAGTTTGGATCTACCACCGAGTTGGTTGTGCCGACGGCTGAAGTCGAGCGCGTGCTTGTACAGAAAGGCGACCGCGTCAAAGGCGGCGTCACGATCTTGGTACGCATGAAAAGGGCATGAAGCGGGCAGCCGTCGCGCAGAAGTCAGCGCGACCAACAGAGCCGGACCAACAGAGCCGGACCAAGTGAGCCCGACCAAGTGAGCGCGTTACACCTCGCCTGCAGCCTTCTCTGCGAAGAGTTCATCGATCGAGAGCATCGCATGGCGAGCGTGCGGGATGACGATCGAGCCTCCCACGATCAACGCAACATTCAACGCGTCAACCAACTGCTCGCGCGCATACCCAGCTTTGACGCACTGCTCGAGGTGGTAATCGATGCAATCGTTGCAGCGGAGAACAGCGCTCGCCACAAGTCCGAGCAGTTCTTTCGTGCGCCCGTCGAGCGCTCCATCTTCGTACGCAGCACTGTCAAGCCGTAGAAATCGCTTCAGCCCGAGATGCTCGTGATCAAGCAGGCGTTCCTGGCCCTTCGCGCGTTCTGCGCGAAACTCTTGGATAGTGCGTCGTGCCATGCAGGGCATGGTACGGCGCGCGCGCCTCATGCGGCGCGACGCCACTCTTCACCGGAATCGTCTTCCTCTTCTGCATCCGAGGCGTCGTCGGCATGTTCTGACTGCACCTGAGGCCACTGGAAATTGGAACGATGATGAACGCGCACGAGTTTCGCCATTTGTGCTGCAAACACTGGGCGCAGCGCGTCGATCAAGCCCGCAAGTTCTTCGCGGAACGGCTCGGACTTGTTGCGGAAGAGGAAGAAGACGCCCATACATTCGTTGCCATGGCGCGCAGGCCACGCGACGAGTTCTGCATCATCGAGCACAGATGCTTCGATACCGAGCGAGCGAATAAACTCACTGGTATCAGCGAATCGCACCAGATCGTCGGTCGCAGCAAGCTTCGGGCACACATCGTCGCAGAGTCGCTGCAGAAGTGGCTGCGCCGAAGCGCGCGGGCAGTCGTAGTGCACATACGCACCAAGCCCGAACTGGTCGGCGCGTGAGCCCGGCAAGAACACTGCAGCGTTGGTCGCGCCCGTTTTCGTCAGCAGGTACTGCATCGAAGTACGAAGCAGATCTTCGACATCGAGTTCTTGTGAAATCAAGCCTCGAAACTCGCCAACAATGGCTGCTTCGTCAATGCGCTCACGCACATCTTCGAGCGCTTCGGCCATGTGACCAGCTGCCTGTTGTGCCTCGCGCACGATTTCACCGCGTCCATCGGAAAGTTTGCGGCAAATACCCTTGAGTCGCGCTACACGCTCATCGCGTCGACGCTCTTCCTTGGCAAGTTCGAGCGCGTTCTCAAGACGCGCGCAAAGGTCGCGGTCGCCTGCGCCAAAGTCGATCCAATCGACAATGCCTGCGCGCATTGCAGCGAGCAATCTGCCACCTGTGGGCGCGTCACCCGCGAACAGCACTTTGACCGCTGGGGTCACGCGGCGAAGTTGGGTGACGCATGGTGCGATGTCTGCAAGTGGCAAGCGGTCGTGCACGATGACGAGATCCGCGCCACCAGCAAGCACCGCTTGCATGATGACCGACGGCTCCTCTTCAAATCGACCAACGATACTGATCTCCTCAAACGCTTCGGAAAGCCGTGCGCTACTGATGAGATCAAAGCCAACGCACAGTGCAACGGGGCGACCGTCTGCATCGCGATGCGGCTCGCCACCGACAAGATCGTCGGGTGTGAGATGGTTGGAATCAGCGTTGTCGTTGCCAAAGTCTTTGGACGAACGAAAGCCTTCTTCAGCATCAAACGGAAACATCACAACCTCCCCTTTGTCACACGCGATCCGTGCGTGCAACATCACCACAAGAGACTTCGGAGGAACAGAACCGAATTCTCTTGGCCATTCGAACGCGGCCACCTCTGCCGCGCATCTCTCTCGCATCCGAGTTGGATGCGTGGGAAGCATCGGACGACGCGGTGCGCGGCTCAACGGATGGCAACACATTGCTCGAACAAGCGTGGGAAGCGAGTCCGTTTGTACGCATTGCGGCGGTTCGCAGAACCGAGCCAGACGATCCGCGCAGAAAGTGCGCGACTGAAGTCCTGCCGCGGGCGCGTCACGCAGCATTCGTCAGTCAGTCATCGGACAGACTCCGGCGATCCACCGTGCAGCGTGCGCCACTTCGTCACAGCTTCAGGCTCGCGCGCGTAGATCGGCTGTATTTCGTAGAGATTTTCTGTACTTCCGCTCAAGAGCCGCTCGCGCGCCAAGGCGATCAACGCATGGGCATCGGTCGTGATGCTGCGATGTACGAGCCCACGCGTCTGCGCCGTTACAGCAAGTGCAGCATCGAGATGTTCATCTGTGAGAAGCGATCCGCCTTCCGCACACACCTCGCCCACGCGTCGCGAGAAGTGGTCGCCATCATCGACCGACGCATCGCTCACCACAAGCGCGCCCGTTGGACATGCCCGAACTGTCGCACACCATGCGGTACCTGCTTTCGAGGCAAGTGCGACAAGCCATGGCCCCGTACCACCCCGAGCACGATCACTCGCAGCGAACACAAGCGCGCTTGGAAGCGTTATCACAGGAACATCGAGCGCATAGCCAACAGACTTTGCAAACGCGACCGCAATGCGGAGGCCGGTAAATCCACCAGGACCTGTGGTGACTGCGATTGCGCGAATCGCGTGTGGCTCAAGATGAGCATCAGCAAACAGCGCGGGCAGTTCATCCCACAGCACTTCACGCGTTGCATCGGATGCGGGCTCAAACGCGCGCGCCAAGATTCGATCACCAATGGCGAGCACGATGTGTGATGTTCGCTGCGACAAATCAAGGGCCAAAATCGCCCCGTTCGTCGCCTCATGTCTTGAGTGTTGTGTCGAGTGTTGTGTCGAGTGTTGTGTCGAGTGTTGCATCACAAGTCACGCTCCTCACTCGCTGCACCAAGTCCGCCAAGCCCACCGAGTAATGGCTTCGCTTGTCGAGCAAGGACATCCGCCGCTGCAATCGGCTGCGATACATCAACCTCGATGCACTTCGCGCTGCTGTGATCACTATTGATGACCACAAGATTCGGCATGCGAAACGCCACGCCATCTGCCACATGGGTGTGCCCGACCACGAAAGTCTTCACACCCCACTCGCGCGCGAGCGTCGCGAGTTGCGAGGCTGCGTGATTGCGCCCCCAAGTCATGAGATACGCAGCACCGTCCGGCACGTCGAAATCTTCGTCGTGAAGCGCGCGTTCGAGTACACGCACATCGAACCAACGCATCGATCCTTCTGCAGGAAGCGAGTGCGACACCATCAAGCCGTTGTCGCACAAAATGGCAAGGGGCATCGCGCGAATGAATGCTGCGACGGCTGCACCCGCGATATCCGCATCATCACCGAAGGCCCACTCAAGTCCGGCGTCGAAGCAATCGACGCTGTCAACTCCGCTTTTAGAAATCTTCTGGCGCCTGCACTGCGCAATCTCATGATTTGCAAGCAGCGGATGAACTTGCAGTGGATGCGCCAAGATGAGTTCTGCAAGCATGGCCAGCATGCGATGACTGCGATCAATCCCGTCTGTGACATGCTCACTGTGAATCAGTTCGTGCAAGACCATGCTGTGGTCAAGTCCTTCGGTAAGACGAGCCAATCGCACAGCGCACTCAAGCCCCTCGACGCTGTCGTGCAAATCGCCCGTCACCAACAGTGTGCCACGCTTGGGAAGTCGTACCACGCAACCTTCGCGATACGGCGAGGTGCGCATCACCTCTGCTGCGCGGCCAAGCAGCGTCGAGAAGGCCGTCGCGTCGTTGCGCCAATGTCCAATCATGCGTGCTGGTCACTCTGCATAGAAGACGACAGGAAAACGCCCAACGCCTGTTGCTGTTTCGAGTTCCAATTCACCTTCGAAACTTCCTTGTTTCTTCGGCGTCAGTTCGAGTTTGATCATCGCGCCGCCACCCACAACTTCACGCTGCGAGACATACCGCACATCAAGCTCCGAAACACGCGATCGCACCGCCACAACCTTGCTCCAATCGGCGCGCTCCACGGCGCCACGCTTTGGCGGGTTGTAGTGTTCGAGTTCGATTTCAACTTCGACTGGCTTGCCGCCCTTTGAAGTTCCGCCATCGAGAAATTGCTCTTTCAAGATCCAGAATCGCTTGTAACGATCCATATCCGCAGTCGAGCCTGTGCACTCATCGCGTACGCGCAGCGGCAAGACTCTGCAATCGGCGCGATCGGTCCACACGAAAAGCCACAGCGGCATCTGCTCGCACGAAACGCCCGTGAAATCCCACTGTAATTCGTACTCGGCCCGCGGCTTGTCCTTCGACACATCGAAGTTCGTCAGTACCGGCGCCTTCTTTCCCGCTTCGAGAATTGTGAACGGCTGACCATCGACCGCCTTCAGTTTCACAGTGCCGCGAACGACATCCTTGAGCGCATCGCAATACGGCGGCTCTGCCACGATTTTAAATCGCACATCACCACGAATCGTTGCTTGCAAGGGACGCAGCCCGCCATCGAAAGTAAGAAAAACAGCTGCTTCTTTGATTCCCGGCGCGCGCGGCGCAGAGAGCGATGCCGACAACTCAACCGAACCCCCCGCCGGAATCTTCTTCCCAGCCACATCGCTGATCGCCGTGCACTTGCAATTGGGCTTTGCAGAAGTGATGGTCACTTCTTGCTTCCCTGTGTTGATGATCGTGAACTTCGCTGGATGAACCGAGCCAGGCTCGATCGCCCCAAGTTCTACAACCGGCGGCGCAATCATGATTGGCGTTGGCGCTGCTTGTTGCGAAGACTGTTGGCGCTGCGCCGCAGAGGCCGTGTTCTGCGCGGCCGCTGCAACTGGGTGCGTGATGGGCGACGCAAGTGAGATCGAGAGGAAGAGCGCTGCGAATGGGTGCATAAAGCAACTCGCGTGTAAGTCTGGCTTCTTGGAAGCGGCCGTCGTGAAAGAGGTTTGCACTTAGGTTCGGTTCTTTGCAGCAAGCGCTGCGGCGGCTGCACGCTCTGCACGCTTGTCTGCGCGGAAATTCACCAATTCGACGCCAAGCGCGAACGCCATCGCGAAATAGATGTAGCCCTTGGAGATGTGTTGACCGAAGCCTTCGATGACCAACATCACGCCGATCAAGAGCAGGAACGACAGCGCCAGCACTTTGAGCGACCGACGCTTCTCAACGAAATTCGAGATGGGTCCTGCGGCAAACATCATCACGCCGACCGAGACAATGACTGCAGCAATCATGGTTGGAAGGTGATTGGCCATACCGACCGCAGTGATCACGCTATCGAGACTGAAGACGAGGTCCATCAGCATGATCTGCGCGATCACACCACCGACGGTCACCTTCTTCGGCTGCGCATCGTGATGGACTCCGCTCGAGGCGTGGTGAATCTCTTTGACGCTCTTCACCAAGAGGATGAGCCCGCCGACGATCAGGATGAGGTCGCGCCACGAGAACGCCTTTGCGTACTCAAGCGATTTGATGTCGACGGTGAAGACAGCGCCAGTAAGGCTTCGGACCCAATCAATCATCGCCAACAACGCAAGGCGCATGAACATCGCAGCGATGAGGCCGGTTTGCCGCGCCATGCGCTGCTTTTCAGGCGGTAGCCGCGAAGACAACACCGCGATGAACACCACATTGTCGACGCCAAGAACGATCTCGAGCGCCGTCAGGGTGAGAAAGGCGAGCAGGTTTTCCGGTGCGAAGATGCCAATGATCGATTCCACCCACGCAGCGTAGCGAAAAGAAACGGAGCCTCGCAAAGCGAGGCCCCGTGGTTCGGATCAAGAACGGTTCAAATCAAGAAACGGGTCGACTCGGGCGGCTGTGGTTCAGCCCCACGCGCTGAGGAGCAGCGCAAGATCGTTCGAATCAACGGCACCATCGCCGTTGATATCGCCGGTGCCAGCCCCGAGCCAGTTCCCAAGCAATTGTGCAAGGTCTGCTGGGCCGACGGTGCCGTCACAATCAAGGTCGGCTGGCGCGCATGGCGGAGCGCAGACGCCGTCCCCTGTCGAGGGCACGATCTTGTAGATCTGGCCGCCGTGGTCAACGATGTACAACTCGCCGTTGGCGTCTTCGCCGAAGCTCACGATCTGGTTCACAGTCGCGCCTTCGAGCGACGGCGTGATTTGCGTGTTGCGCACAGTAAACGCGGTCTTCGTATTGGTTGCCGCGTTGTAGCGGAACGACCAGACATTGTTGTTCACATAGTCTGCGAAGAAATAGGTGCCTTGGAGTTCAGGCATGCGGCAGCCGCGATAGACATAGCCACCCGTCAGGGAGTAGCCGCCAGCGGTGCCTGACACATGGCTGTACACATGGATCGGGGCCGTGAGGGATGGCGAACCGAAGGTGCAGCCGGTGAGGCCCGTGTTCGATGTGCCTTCGGTGCAGCGCCAACCGTAGTTCTTACCACCCGCCGCACCTGCGAGTTGGAAGTCAACCTCTTCGACGGCGTTCTGACCGACATCGCCAATCCAGAGGTCGCCGGTGTCGCGGTCGAACGAGTTGCGCCACGGATTGCGCAATCCGTAGGCCCAAATCGTGTCGTCTGCAGTGCTGCCGCCCGCGTACGGGTTGCCAGCAGGAATCGTGTAGTACGGACTTGCGCCACCAACGACTGGCTTGATGCGGTGCATCTTGCCAAGACGCGAGGTGAGGTTCTGCGCGAGGTTTCCAGGGTCATTCGCGCTGCCACCGTCACCAACACCGATGTAGAGGTTGCCGTCTGGGCCAAAGTCCATCCAACCGCCGTTGTGGTTGGTGTATGGATCGGACCAAGTCATCATCACAACGCCCGAAGCGTTTGCCACATTCGGGTTTGCGGCCGAACGGGTGTACCGCGCGACATTGTTGGTTCCGGCGTTCGTGTAATACACATAGAACTGACCGTTCTTCGTGTAGTTCGGATCGAACGCAAGGCCAAGCAGGCCGCGTTCATCGCTCACCGTCGACACATTGTCGACAATTGCATCAATGTCGAGGAATGAAGTCGCAAGCAAGGTGGGCGTGGCAGTTGTCATGTCGACAATGCGAATGCGGCCAGACTTCTCAAGCACAAAGAGTCGCGTTTCGTCGCCTGGCGCGTGCGTGACATAGGTTGGATACACCAAGCCAGTGTTGACGATGCGCTTCGTGCGAACTGTCTGCGCGTCTGCGGCTGTGTCGAAACCGAAGGAGGCAGCCAAGGCAGCCGTTGCGATCGTTGTTGCTACGAGTGTGTTGAGGCTGGTCATAGATCGAATCTTCATAGAGGGCGTCACTCTCAAAGTGCGGCTGCGAGATGCGCGAAAGTAGGATCGATGTCGGATAGGTATCAAAGCGACCCACTGGGATCTCCTCGATCCCGACTTGGCGGCCATTATTCGGAAGATACGGCGGAAACGGTGCGAGACAATCGAGAGTTCGAGATGAATCGTCGATTCCTTGACGACACTTTGAAGCGGACTCGAAG
>JASGCF010000088.1 GCA_030054275.1 Limnohabitans sp.
GCCGTCGGTCACAATGTGGCGCGCGTGAAGTACTTCTGCCCACAAAGACCCTGACCGACGGAGGAATCGTCGAAGGCCTCGTCTCGATTTTTCGTCTCGACTTTGTCTCGATTTTTGTCTCAAGTTTTCGTCTCGAGTTTCCGCGAGAAAGTCCTTTCTTGAGTCGGTGCGAACGGGGTAGAGGCAACAACGCTACGGTGCGCAATCCATGCAGTCTCTAGACGGATCACCACTTGGTCTCGGTACGCGCCTCGCCCATGAAACCCGCACGCCATTTGCGCATCACGGGTTTGTGAACACGCCGATTCATCGCGGCTCAACCGTGCTCTTCAAAACACTTGATGAGCTTGAAGGCGCTATGCGCGTCGATACGCGGCGCGGTCCATACACCTACGGACTCATCGGTAACCCAAACTCGCGCGAACTCGAGAAACTCTGTGCAAGCCTCGACGGTGGTGCTGGCGCCGTTGTTGTTGAGAGCGGACTTGCGGCTGTGAGTTTGCCGCTCCTTGCGAATCTGGCCGCCGGCGACCATGCGCTGTTCACCGACAGTTGTTACGGCCCGACGCGGCATCTTGCGCAGTCGATTTTGCCGCGCATGGGTGTCACAACCGAGTTCTACAACCCACGCATCGGCGCCGAAATCACGCGACAGTTTCGCAGCAATACGAAGTTCATCTTGCTTGAGTCTCCAGGCTCACTCACCTTCGAAGTGCAAGATGTCCCTGCGATTGTCGGTGCAGCGCGTGCTTGCAATATCGTGACCGCAATCGACAACACGTGGGCGACACCGCTTTTCATGCGCCCGATCGAACATGGTGTGGATCTCGTGATTCACGCACTGACAAAGTATCAATCGGGAAATAGCGACATTTTGCTTGGTGCCGTTATCGCGCGTGACGAGGCGCACTGGGCGAATCTCAAGCATCACGCTGAAGCACACGGTCACTACGCACATCCCGATGACTGCGCAACCTGCTTGCGTGGGATGCGTTCACTTGAAGTGCGATTGAAGCGTCATGAGGCGAGTGCGCTGCAAGTGGCGCAGTGGCTTGAGTCCCGCGCAGAGGTCGGCCGTGTCTTACATCCGGCGCTCGCGTCGCATCCAGACCACGCGATCTGGCGGCGTGATTTCACGGGGTCGAGCGGGCTCTTCGGCTGCGTGCTGAAGCCGCAGCCCGGCGGTCGCGCGTACCTCAAGGCGTTCCTCGAGGGCCTTCGATTCTTCGGCATGGGATTTTCCTGGGGCGGCTTCGAGTCGCTCGTTGTCTCGAGCGACTTGCGGCAATCGCGCGTTGCCCCGCCATGGACCGACGAAGGTCCGCTTCTCCGCTTCCAAATCGGCCTCGAAGACCCACGCGACCTCATCTCGGACCTCGCACAAGCGTTTGATTGCGCGGCAAGCGCAGCCAAAGCCATCCGTACGGATTCGAACGCGTAACACGCGGTGCTACACTTGCCGCCCGCTCTCGGCCGACAGCCGACGGCGTCCGCGAGCAAGCCATGCCAATCACCACCGCCTACGAAACCAAGATCGAACGCATCTCGATTCTCGATGAGAAGGGCAATTTCGACGAGAAGCTCGGGAAGGGTCTCATCCCTGACGCCGACCTCGTGAAGCTGTACGAGGCGATGGTCTCGTGCCGCCAGCTCGACCAAGTGGCCTTCCGCTTGCAGCGCTCGGGCCGCATGGGCACCTATCCGCAGAACATGGGTCAAGAAGCGACGAGCCTTGGTGCCTCGTATGTCCTGCGCAAAGATGACTGGATGGTCACCTGCTACCGCGAGAACTGCGGCCTCTTCTGGCGCGGCGTTCCGAAGGAAGCGATTCTTCTTCACTGGATGGGCGACGAGCGCGGCAACGCAATGCCGAAGCCTCACTGGGTGACGCCGATCTATGTGCCGCTCGGAACGCAAATGCTGCACGCGGCGGGCCTCACGATGGCGGCCCGCTACAAGGGTGAAGACAAAATCGCGTGCACCTTCTTCGGTGACGGCGCGTCGAGCGAAGGTGACTTCCACGAAGCGTGCAACTTCGCTTCGAACCTCAAGATCCCCGTGGTCTTCGTTTGCCAGAACAATTTCTGGGCGATTTCCACGCCGTCGAAGATCAACAGCGCAGCGCCGACCTTCGCGCAGCGCGGAATTTCGTACGGCATGCCGTGTATCCAGTGTGACGGCAACGATCTCTTCGCAACCGTCTACACGATGAAGAAGTCGGTCGAATACGCGCGTTCGACGGGCCTTCCATGCTTCGTTGAAATGGTGACCTATCGCTTGGGCGACCACACCACCGCAGACGACGCGACGCGCTATCGCGACAAGGCCGAGGTCGACGCGTGGAAGAATCGCGATCCGATCATTCGCATTCGCGATTACATGAAGGCACGCAAGTTGTGGGATGACGCGAAGGAAGCGGCGCTGATGGCGCGCGTCGAAGAAGAAAACGCGGCAGCCGTCGCGCGCGCCGAAGGGATCGACGCACCACATCGCGCCGATTTCTTCAACTCGATGTATGCGGAAACGCCGCAAGATCTCGTGATGCAGCGCGAAACAATGCACACGCACTCGCTTGGTCAAGATCCGTCGCAACTTCCACTTGAAGCGCAAGAGCGCGCGCGCCACATGGACGCCGAAGCCGCAGCTGCGCACGCTGGTCACTGAACTTTCTCCTGAACCCGATTTGGGAATACCACCATGGCAAATCTCAACCTTGTCCAAGCGATCAATCTCGCGCTCATCCAGGAGATGGAGAAGAACCCCGACATCGTTCTTCTTGGTGAAGACATCGGCGTCAACGGCGGCGTGTTTCGCGTGACCGAAGGCTTGCAGAAGCGCTTCGGCGAGAAGCGTGTTTTCGATACGCCGCTTGCCGAGTCTGGCATCATCGGCCTCTCGATTGGCCTCGCGATGGGCGGACTGCATCCCGTTCCCGAGATTCAATTCGAAGGCTTCCTCGGACCGGCGTACGACCAGATCTGCTCGCACGCGGCGCGCATGCGCAGCCGCACGCGCGGCGCGTTCACCGTGCCGATGACGATCCGCATTCCGGTTGGCGGCGGCATTCACGCGCCCGAACTCCACAGCGATTCGCCCGAAGCGATTTACGCGCACACACCCGGCCTCAAGGTCGTGATGCCAAGTTCGCCATACGACGCGAAGGGCCTGCTTGTGTCGGCGCTGCGCGATCCAGATCCGGTGCTCTACTTCGAACCGAAGCGCATTTACCGCGCGTTCCGCGAAGAAGTCCCCGAAGACGAATACACGCTGCCCATCGGCAAGGCGCGCACTGTGTGTGAAGGCACCGATCTCACGATCGTGAGTTGGGGCGCGAGCGTTGTCCAGTGCATGCAAGCGATTGAGAAGAGCAGCAAGTCGATCGAACTGATCGATCTCCGCACGATCTATCCGTTCGATATGGATGCGGTCGCAGAGAGCGTGAAGAAGACTGGCCGTTGCGTTGTGGTGCATGAAGCACCGCTCACCTGCGGTTTCGGCAGTGAAATCGCCGCGCGCATCATGGAGAAGTGCTTCCTTGAACTCGAAGCGCCCGTGCAGCGCGTTGCTGGCTTCGACACCACCATGCCGTACTACAAGTTGGAACTCGACTATCTGCCTGATGCGAACCGCGTCGCGCGCGCGATCGAAGATTGCCTCGCGTACTGATGGACGCATTGATGCACGGATCTTTGTTCGGCGCACCGAAAGCGAACTTGTCACACGAAGACGACCCGCATCAGCTGCGGGTCGTGTTCTTTTTGACGCTTGAGTAAACGATCAAGAATTCCCGAACGATCAAGAACTCCACTGCGAAAGCAAGATCGCCAAATCGCCAGCACCCACGGTGCCGTCGTGATCAAGGTCTGCGTAGGAGACTTGTCCGGTCGGAACGGGGCCCCACGCACCGAGCAATGCGGCGAGGTCTGCAGCATCGATGGTGTACGCACTGCCTTTCCCGCTCGGCACAATGTCGAACGGTGCGCGCGGCACAAGCAACTGATCTGCATCAGTCACCACCGATCGCGCTTGAACGATGCCGCTGCCGCTGAGAATTGGGAACGATGGCTCGGTCGTATATGGCGTTGCGTTCAGGGCGATCGTGTGAGCGATTGCGGCCGGAATCGAAGCAAGTGGCACAGTCGCGCTTGGCCATTCAGGATGCGCGCTTCGAATGAGCGCCGCGGTACCTGCAACCCATGCGGAGGCGAAGCTCGTTCCGCTTGACGCGCGGTAGTACGGCGGATTTGGAAGAGCAACACCGATGAGCGCCTTGTCATCGACGGGTGACGTACCGACGGGATTCGCAGGCGTTTCTGCTGGGGCAGTGATCAAGAGAGAGCTGTGGCGATTCGAGAGATCCGCCGCGAAATTCCCAACCGCGTTCGAGCCACCAACACTGATGACGCCGGGATATGCAGCGGGATACACGGGCATTTCAAGTCCGCGATTGCCAGCACTGGCAACCACTGTGATGCCATTTGCAAGTGCCGTTTGCACATACGAATGAATATGCGGCAAATCTGCTTCGACCATGAGCGAGAGATTCATCACTTGAACCCGCGCCTCGATTGCAGCATTGACCGCCTGCGCGATGAGGTACGAGTCGGTTCGCCCGTCGCTATCGACACAACGAATGTGGTACTGGCGTGCTTCTGGTGCGGTGAGCGCAATGATGCTTCCAACAAAATTGCCGTGTCCAACACACTCGTCGATCAGCGTGTCCTGTTCTGGATCGCTATTGATGCCATCGGGCGCGTCGATTGGCGCTTGCGAAAGCACTGGCTTTGCGCTGAAACAGTCGTAGCCGCGATCGACAAGGAATGGACGCAGTGGACCCTGCGCGAACACGCCGGTGTCAAGTACCGCAATCGTTACGCCACGTCCCGTTGAGAATCCATGCGCGGAAGACAACACAAGTGATTGCACGCCGTACTGCGAGCCAAAGTGCCCTGCATTGAATTCTTCAGGATCGCCCGTTCCAATGCCGCTCACCCAAATGCTGCCAGTTTGCCCGCCGCCAATTCCGAGATCGACCGGAACAACAACGCCACCAATGAGCGACTCTTGAATTGCCTCGTCGATGGCAATCTCGATCACCTTGTAGTCGGGCGGCGCTGCCTCTGTGTTTGTGAAGCGCAGCGGCGTGATTCCAAGATGCTCAAGTCGCGGCTCGATGAGGACAGCAACTTCTGCATCCGTAAGGTTGTTGACGAACTCTTGAACACCAGCGGCCGAGCCTTCCACGAGAAGCACTTCGAAACCGTCAACTTTGGCGACGGCGTGTGCACTCGAAGGGCTCACCCCAAGAGTTGCAGTCGTGAGAGCGATGGTGAAGGCGATGCCTCGTGCGCGATGCGATGAAGCGGTTTTCATAGAAATCTCATGGACCTTCTTGGGCGAATCAGTTGCAAGATCTCGACGCGCGCGGGGCGCAGCCATCGAGTTTACGGACACGGAGGTGGATTCGTTCCCCACGCACCCAGAAGTATCGAAAGATCACCTGCGTTGATCGAGCCATCACCATTGATATCGGCGCGATTGATTTGCAAAGGATGTCCGAGCCCCACACCCCAAGCGCTGAGGAGCGCGGCGAGATCTTGCGCATCCACTTGGTACTGGTAGGGAAATGAAGGATTGCGCACAAGATCTGGCGGACAATGTGGCACGGGCGTGAGTGTGGAAACAAACGCTGCAGCATCGAGTCGCTTGATTTGAGAGCCAGGCGGCGAAACACTCGACGCGAGAAGTTGACTGACAAAGTTCGTTGTGATCTGTGGTGCGGGGACAAGCGTGTTGGGCCATTCAGGATTCGCAGCGCGATAGCACGCAGCAACACCGGTCACCCATGCAGCCGCGAAACTCGTTCCTGAAGCGCCCGCGTAACAAGGAGATTGTGTCACAGCGTCGAAACCAATCGGTCCAAGAAGCGATTGCCCCGGCACTGGCAGCCCGACTGCATCGACAACCGTCGTTCCTGGTGCGAACACATCGACCCAAGTTCCAGTTGCACTTTGCGCCCACACAGCATCGTTCGCATCGGACGCGCCAACCTGCACAAGATCGACCTCGCTCCCGAGGTATCGATTGATGGAATCGCCTGTATTTCCAGCACTCGCGACCAGAATTGCTCCGTTGTCGCGCACGGCCTTGATCTCGTTTGCGAGGATGTTGGTTGGTTGCAACGGAATCAAACTCAGATTCACCACATGCACACTTTCATAGATGCACTGCTGCAACGCCACAGTGACATCTGACAGAAAGCAGCCACCTTCATCATCGAGCACTTTCATGTGAAGATGTCGAGCGCCTGGCGCAACGCGCGAGATGAGCCCCGCGATGTAGGTGCCGTGTCCCACCGCTTCGTCTGGAGCGTTGTTGTTGTTTTCATCTATACCGTTTCCGATATCGCGTGGAGTTGCACCGAAAGTCGAGAACCCACCAAGACAGACATAGCCGTAGGTAAGTGCGAAATATTCTGAAGTTGGGGCGTTCGGGACGAGGCCCGAATCAATCAGCGCGATCTTCACATCGCGACCATGCGCAGCATCGGCAGCGAATGGTGCACCCGTTGTTGTGACACCGTACTGACCTTCGAAGTCGGTGAGTCCAAGGCAACTCACCCAAATACTTCCAGTTTGCCCTTGTCCTCGCTCGATCGACACGGGGATATCGAAATCACCAGCAATGATCGCACCGCTACTCACAAGGTCGTCAAGCGCCACGCGCACCAACGGCACATCTGCGGCAGTGAGTGTGTTGTTGAATTTGTAGAGCGAGATACTGAAAGCTGGATAGTCGTTCACGAAAGTGATGGGGTACCCAGCGTCTCCAAGTTTGACGACAGCTGTTGCTTGACCCTTCTCATCACCTTGAATGAGTACGCGCGCTGGGATGAAGTCATCTGCGTGCGCAACGCGCGCTCCGCAGAACAGAGCGACAAGCAGTGCGAGGCGCATGATCAGTTGAACGATCGGCTGCACAATCCGTCGCGCGATGAGCCAAGTGGTTGACTTGTCATGACCAAGCGTGGACATCCGATCTCCTCACGCTGTTTGAGCGCCGTCGCTGCCAACTCGTACACCAAATCATGAAACGCAACCGCGGCGACATCTGATATTTCCGCGAAGCGAAAGTACGAGCGTCTACGCAACTCGCCAGTCTGCATCAGACATTTTTCAAAGATTGCCGCTGAGTTCAAACGGAATCGGCTTTTGTTCGAGTTGCTTTGGAATCACCGTGGTTCTGGCTCACGGCAAAAATGCAGTCGCGCCGCCAACCACCGTCCACGCAGCAGCAGCGCCTGGATGCGCGCCTTGCGCGAGTTGTTCACGCGCGATCCTCATCGCGCGAGCCGTAATTGCGGTGTTCGATGGAACCGCCGGCATTGCATACAGCGCGTCCATGAACGCTTCTGCATCGCGATCAACAACAGGCCAAAGACTCGCGAGTACGCGCGCTGTTCCTCGCGCAGCGAAGCCACGCACAAGACCGAACCACTGTTCGCCAGCGCCGTCCGCTGCAAGTCCGGTGCTACAGCCACTCAACACCAATTCGCGTGGTGCACGCTCAAGTGCATGTGCGTGATGTGCACCAAACCAACCATCCGAGAGACGAAGCCCCGCAAGATTTGGCGCTGTCGGCGGAAAGAGGCCGTGACATGCGATGTGGGCAGTGTCTGCGGTGGTGAGCGCATCGCGGAAGAGTGCGCGCGTGGCCTGCTCGCCGTGAAGATGTAGCGTGTTTGCGCCGAGCGCATGAGCAACACGCGCGCCTTCCCGCGCAAAACCTGGTGTTGCATCATCGTGCACACTCACCACGAGGTTCGTCCGCGTCTTTCGCGACTCGGCATGGAGTGATGTGTTGTTTGCATCAAGCAGCGCTGCGATACCAAGCGACGGCGCAACTGCTGCATACATATCACTTGGAACAAGTGTGCAGAGTGGAAGTCCAGCGATCGAATCGCACGGCACTATGACGCAAGAACCGTTCCATGGATCGTACTTGTCTGATATCGAGGCAAAGGGCTGGTTTTTCAGGCGACCAAAGAGGTGCTCGCGCAGTTCCTCAAAGAGCGTTCGGGCAACATGCGTCGATCGAGTCGAAGCGCCGCCGGCGAGATATCGCGCAATTTGAAAGCGAAATCGACCAATACACTCTTGCAACTGCGCCTTTCGAATCGGCGCACGCTCACCCGCAACGGGCATCACGGTTGGGTTTCCGGATGGCGGAACATGGATGACATCGATGGCGTCGCCGTGCTCAAAAAACACCAACGATGCGCATTGCGGCCGCGCGTTTCTCTCGTAACGCGATGGATGTGACGAAGGAACCAACGCATGTTCTACGCGAGCGTCAAGTTCGTTGCGCTCCGCCTTTCTCCGGGCACGAGCGAACTCTGCAATCACTTCGACACGCGTTTCATGCGCGTCGAGTGCGTGATCGTCGTGGAGCCGTTGGAGTTCGCTTGGTTTTTCGAGCAATGCTTCCAGAATGGCGCGATGACGCGCATGTTCGATCGCATCGAGCGCTTGAGAAACAGATGCCTGATCTTGGATAAGTTGCGCAGCAAGCAGCGAATACGCGCGCCGACGGTGCGACAAAAAACTTCGGCGCAATCGCGAGACAGCGAGTTTGTCCTGCGCACTTTCAAGAAGCGTGATCGCATGGCGCGTTGCGCGAAGCGCATCGTGTGCGCGCTGCGCATGCGATGCTGCGGACGCGCTGGCGAGCGTCGCCTCTACCTCAAGCGCGGGAAGTCCAAGCGCGCGAGCGATCTCGATGGCCTCGTTTGCCCATGCGGTTGCTGCCGTTGCGCTTGGATCGCGTTCAACCAATGCGATCAACGCAACAGCCTGTTCGAAGGGAGTTTCTGCGATTGCGCGCGCCTCGTTCGCAGCCTCGCGTGCGCGCGCGAGATGGCCAAGAACGGCAAGACACGCAGATTTCGCAACAAGTGCGTGTACAAGTGTGATGCGGTCGGAGATCGATGACGCAACGCTGATTGCCTCGTCGATTGCAGGTCGCGCCTTCATGGCTTGACCGCGCAGCAACTCGACACGCCCAGAAATGAGCGCAGTACGCGCGAGTTCAGTACGAAGATCATGCCGTCGCGCGAGTATGCGCGCGTCGTCGATCAAATCGGCTGCATCATCAAGAAGCCCAGTATCTTCGAGTAATTCTGCTTCTTCGATTGCAAGCCGACATCCTTCCGCGTGTGCGCCAAGATGTGCAAACTGTTCTCTCGCACGCCGAAAGACGCGCAGTGCCCCTTCAATATCGCCAGCCTTCGCAAGCGTGTGCGCGACATTCCCGCGCGCGAGCGCAGAGTGCAGCGCACCGCCTTGCGCATCGTAGAACCGAGCAGTTGCTTCAAACGCTTCGACGGCGTGCGTGAAAGCGCCGGATTGAACGCGCGCTTCGCCGAGAGCGTTGAGCGCAGCACCGCGAACGGCTTCTATGGCTGCACCGCGCGCAAGGACACGCTCAAGAAGTTCTGCCGCGCGCGCCGGTTGACCAAGTGCCTTCGCGACATTGGCGAGATTGAGTTCAGCGCGTGCAACCAGCGCATCTTCGCCAAGTGCTTCAAGTTCACGAGCGGCGCGCAATCCACATCGCATGGAGCCACGCAGGTTTCCACGCTTTGCGCGGGGATGCATGGCTGCAACGAGTACACGAGCAGCTTCTACGGTTGCATCGCGCGAATGCTCACGCGACGCCAACCGACGCGCTCGCGCCGCGATATGCAACGCGCGCGCAGTGTTGCCGAGATGCGCAAGAGATTGAATCGCAGCGCGTGTGATTCGCACTGCATGCGCCACGGCATTGTGCTCGACGAGCGTGTTCCAAAGCGTTTCATAGGTTTCGACGGCCTTCGCCGGATCGGCGACAGAGAGCGTTTCAAATGCAACGCACTGCGACTCGAATTGCGGCTGAAAATCTGCCGCATGCGCTTCCTCATGCGCCGCCTCACGCCGCAGGCCGTCCTTGGTCGAAGAGTTTCCATCCTGCGAGTTCATCGCAGCACGATTCCCTCAGCGACATGCACGCTGCCTGCAATACGCAGCGCGAGATCCACCGCGCTTCCTTCGGAATGGCGCAGATCGATGATCAGCGTTCCCACGCCGTCCACATCGATCACTGCTTCAGCCACAACGCCGCCGGATTGTGCGTCGAGCGCCACGCAATCGCCCGACAAATCTTCGCTTGGAGCTTCCAGTTGCAATCGAAGCGTCA
>JASGCF010000089.1 GCA_030054275.1 Limnohabitans sp.
CACCGCCGAGACCAGACCCACCCTTCGACCCGCTCACGTCCATGCAAACCGACAGAGGCGCCCCGGCTCGTTGCACGCGAGTCGGGGCGCTTTGCGTTCCATGAGGTTCTCCGCGGTTTTCCGCCACAAACGCTTCGAACGGCTTTGGTACTCTCTCTCTCTCTTCACGGAGGCCAACCCCATGCACTTCGCCATCGAATCCGTTCACGCCCGTCAGATTCTCGATTCTCGCGGTAACCCAACCCTTGAAGCAGAGGTTGTGCTCGAAGGCGGCACGGGTGGTCGTGCTGCGGTGCCCTCTGGCGCTTCAACCGGCGAGCATGAAGCGGTCGAACTGCGCGATGGTGACAAGTCGCGCTGGCTTGGGAAAGGCGTGACCAAGGCGGTCGATCATGTGAATGACGAAATCGCGCCCGCGATCTTCGGACTTGATGCGACCGACCAAGAGGGAATCGACACGGTGCTCCTTGAACTCGACGGCACCGAGAACAAGTCGCGCCTCGGCGCCAACGCCACGCTTGCCGTCTCGCTTGCGGTCGCACACGCGGCCGCCGCCGCGACGCGCCAGCCGCTCTATCGCTATCTCGGCGGCGTGTCCGCGAAGACGCTGCCTGTTCCCATGATGAACATCCTGAACGGCGGGAAGCACGCAGACTCGACCGTCGACATGCAGGAGTTCATGATCCAACCGTATGGCTTCTTTGATTTCGAGGAGTCGTTGCGTTGCGGAGTTGAGTGCTATCACGCGCTCAAGAAGGTCTTGCACGAGAAGCACCTCTCGACGGCCGTCGGCGACGAAGGTGGCTTCGCACCGAATCTCAAGTCGAACGAAGAGGCGCTCGAACTCATCGCGATCGCGGTCGAGAAGGCGGGCTACAAACTCGGCGAGCAAGTCTTCATTGCGCTCGATCCCGCGATGAGCGAACTCGCGAACGAAGCGAAAGAGCGCGGCAAAGAAGGCTATTGCTTCTTCAAGTCAAACCCGGATCGCATTGCGACGAGCGACGAGATCATCGACATGTGGGCGTCGTGGTGCGCGAAGTTCCCGATTGTCTCGATTGAAGATGGCCTTGCTGAGAACGATTGGTCGGGTTGGAAGAAACTCACCGAGCGACTTGGTTCGAAGATCCAACTCGTCGGCGACGATCTCTTCGTGACCAATCCGAAGTTCTTGCAGAAGGGCATCGACCAAGGCTGCGGGAACGCGATTCTCGTGAAGGTCAATCAAATCGGAACACTCAGCGAGACATTCGCGGCGGTGAACCTCGCGCACCGCTCGGGCTACCGCGCGATTCTGTCGCACCGCTCGGGCGAGACCGAGGATTCGACGATCGCCGACATCGCCGTCGCCACCAACTGCGGGCAAATCAAGACGGGCGCGCCGTGCCGTTCGGATCGCACCGCGAAGTACAACCAGTTGCTGCGCATCGCCGAGGAACTTGGCGCGAACGGCGTGCTTGCGAAGCGTCGGTGAGCGGGCGTTCAATGTGAAGTTCGTGATGTACTTTGTGACTCGCTGCTTGACGCGTCAGCAACTCTCGTTCATGCTTGCAAGCATGGCGCAACAAAGCCCTCACAACGGCTCTTTGCAGCGGGCGTCTCGTGGCTGACTCTTCCACGGACACGGGCCTTGCAGTGCTCTATCAGCGACTGCGCGCCATTTGCGCGAAACGCCTGGGTAACGAGCGCATCGAGCACACGCTGCAAGCGACGGCTCTGGCCAATGAAGTGTGGCTACGGCTTTTTGAGCGTAATCCCGCGGCGGCGAGTGGTGCAGACCCCACAGGCCGATGGTTCATTCGGAATGCGGTGGTCACGATTCGCCATGTATTGGTCGATCACGCGCGCGCAAAGCAGCGATTGAAGCGGGGCGGCGGTGCGCTGCGCGGATCCATCGAGCCAGATCAACTTGAGGGCGAGGGAATTCGCTCCAGCGAGGCAGTGCTCTTGGCAGATGAGTTGCTTTCGGAACTTTCTGTGGCTTCGCCGCTGCAATCTCAGATCGCGCAACTCCGGTTCTTCGGCGGGCTGACCTTTGCTCAAATTGCGATGGTGACGGGCCTCGACGAAGCGATGGTGCGCCGCGAGTGGAACTTCGCGCTGCTCTGGCTCGGGAGTCGTCCCGGGACGGCTGGCTGGCTGCCATGAGGTGCGTGTCGCAGGAATTGCGCGAGGAATCTGCTCGAAATGTGCCGCCGGAAATCTCGAGCGACGCTTGTACGAACATGACGGGTGGGGATGTCGACGAACGGAACTCGCACGCGATCCAGCAGGCCATCGACACGGGCGATGCTCAAGGGATCGCATTGGCTGCGATTGCGGCTGCTCCCGACGCTCCGATGGAGGCGATGTACGCCAAAGAGGTTCCTGCCGAACTGCGGGCGCATGTTGAGCGCATGCTGCATGCCTATCAGCGCGCGCGCGAACTTGAGCGTGCGTTTGTAGACAACAACGGCGCGATCACACAGGCTATTGACGACTTCGTCGATACTCCTGCGCTCGCGGTCGACCGTGAAATCCCAACCCGCGTCGGAAACTATCGCATCGTGCGCACCTTGGCTGTCAGTGGCGGTTCTGCGGTGTTGCTTGCACAGCAAGAATCGCCGATCGAACGCGAGGTTGCCCTCAAACTCATCTTTGAGGACGGCGCCGATCCGCGGGTCGCAACGCGAGTCTCACTCGAGCGACAGATCTTGGCCTCACTGGAGCATCCGAACATCGCGCGGATCTACGACTTTGGATACGACGAGCGCAATCGGCCGTATCTCGTCATGGAGTATGTGCGGGGAGGTGCCATCGACGAGTGGCTTCGGCTTTATCCACTGGGGCCACGCGAAATTGTGCGAGTACTCGTGCTTCCGCTGTGCGCTGCGGTTCGCGCTGCACATGCACGCGGCGTACTTCACTGCGACCTCAAATCTTCCAATGTTCTCGTTCAACCGATCGATGGTCAGCCTCATCCAAAAGTGATCGATTTCGGCATCGCACGCGCCATCGCAGATCTTCCAGACACATCAGCTGGACTCGTCAACCTTCCAGCCGCGCTGGGCACTTTGCGTTGGATGAGTCCGGAAGCACTTACGCCGGGTGTGGTGCAACTCGATGTTCAAACCGATGTTTTTGGCCTTGGGCTGATGCTGTATGCGCTTCTCGCCGGACATCCAGCGCGAACCGATGCCACAAGTGATGCAGCGGAAACACTGCGATCGATCTTGGAAGATCCGGTCCCGCGATTGGCGAATACGGTTCCGAGTATCTCGCGCGACCTCGACGCTATCGTTGCGAAGGCGTGTGCGCGCGCACCGACGGATCGTTACAGCACCGTCGAAGCGTTCGTTCACGATCTTGAATTGTGGCTTGCTGGACGCGAAGTTGCTGCGCGGCCTCAGTCGGCAGGCGAGCGGCTGCGCCGAGGTCTTCTGCGGTATTGGAAGGTGGGCGTTGCCGTTGCCGCACTCATCGTTGCTGCCGCTGCGGCGTTTGAAATCGCAGAGAGCCCGTCCCGTGCACGCCGAGAAGAACTTGAGGCGCGCGCATCATCCGCACTCGCGTCCGCGCGCATGCTGCGTGTTGCTGCGGGAAGATCTGCCGAACGCGATCAGCACATCGAGATCGCGTTGGACGCGGCCTCCGCGCTTCTGGCCGTTGCACCTGATGCTGTGTCTGTTCGGGTGCTTCGGGATGCTGCACTTGAGGAAGCGATTCTGGCCAGAATTGGCCGAAATGAGCGCACTTCGCCGGAGGTCATTCGACTCATCGACGCATTGCTTGCGTTGCGCGAACAAGCGGCGGCCGAGTCGGAAAGCCCCCAAACGCTTGAACGACTTTCTGTCGCGTTGGCCTACAAAGCAGACACAGTACTCGGGACACCCGCACTTGCTGCCGTTGAACTTCGACAACTCGCGCTCGACGAAGAGTTGCATGCGCGATTTCCAAACGAACGGCTCTACGCAGACAATCTCAGTTGGACATACCAACGCGTCCACGATGGAGTGTGGCATCGAGGTGAACGCGAACTTGCGCTTGAGTACCTGCACCGCTCTGATGCAATCGCGCAGCAACTCTTGGCGCAATATCCGCGCACCGCGGGATCGCTCTACACAGCGGCCGCAGCAGCGTGGTACGAGGCGTTTGCGCTTGAGACAGAGGGCCGGACAGACGACGCGGTCGCAGCGGCTTCCCGCGCGCGCGCCTTGGCCACGGAGTTACTTCGTCTTGATCCGACGCATATTCGTGGCGCGACCTTTCTCTTTCGAGCAGCAATTTCAGAAGCAGACATTGAAGTCGAGAGCGGTCGCGCCCTGCGCGCAACAGAAGTGCTTGCAGAAGCGCGTGCGATCGCAGCGCCGATTGTGGCGCTTGAGCGTGGATCTGGCTTCTTTGGATTTCCCATCGCGGAGTCGTGGAATCTTGAGGCGAACGCGTGGCTGACGCTTGGTGAAGTTGATCGCGCAGAGTTTGCTTCAGATATGTTGCGCCAGGAAATTGCACGCGAACGCGAGGGAATGGCGCGTTCGGGTGCACTGGTCAGTTTCACAACGGCAGAGCAGGGCTTGCGCATTCGACTCGCGCTTCGTCGTGGGCAGTACGAGTTGGCAAGTTCGCAACTTGACGCACTGATCGTGTCCTCTTCACGAGAGGCGCTTGCGGATCGCGGTTGGGCGCTTGACGAAGTCGCACATCAATTGTTTGAGCAGCGTGCGATGGTCGAGTGCTCACAAAACGCGTTGGATGTGATCGCCGCTGCAGCGTCCGCGCTTGATGTGGAACTTGCTGCGATCGAAGCGACCGAACGCGACAGCCAACCGCCGCGAGCATCGCGTCTTGCGCTTGAGATATTGCTCGGGCGACGAGATGCGCAGGCTTTTCTGGCGGACGCCAAGCGTCGTCACCCAGCCCATAGCCCTCGCGACGAGCGGAACTTACGGCGACTTGAACGGATGTCAGCGCGCATCCCAGAGCGCGTTCGCGACGCATCGCGTTGATTTTCTAAATTTCGCCGATTTTCTGCCGCTTCACAGCGCGGCTGTCGCTTCCCGATGACCCGCGGAATCTTCCCCCGCGGAATTCGGAGGTTCATGATGACTGCTGTTGCGAGATTGATGGTGGTGCGTTGTCTGTTGCCTGTATGGACTGCGTTCTTTGCCGTGGCTACGGCGTTTGCGCAGTATTCGGTTCCCTCCAATGGTGGTGACGGAGTCTTCGCGCCGGCGACCAGCATCGAGATCGACCTCTCGAAAGCGCGCACGGGAAACTGGAACGACGCCGTCCCGCCAGGTAGTGATGGCGATGGTCCATTCGCCGGGCGTGGCGTCTATGACGCTGAGCAATGGCTCATTGTGTTTCACTACGAGTCGATCAATATCCCGGTTGGAGTCACGGTCACCTTCAAGAACCATCCGAAGAATGCTCCGGTGGTTTGGCTGGTGCAAGGTGATGTGGTGATCAACGGGCGCGTGGATGTTTCCGGCAGAACCGGAACAACGGATGGACAGCATGGCGTGCCGGGACCGGGAGGCTTCGCTGGTTCTCGATGGGCTGGCAACCAGTTCACCGGTGGATTTGGTCCGGGGGCAGGTGCGTCCCAAACTCAGGGTTACGAGTCTGTCGTCTCAGCGATCTCGAACTATGGCAACAGTGCGTGCTTCCCGCTCATCGGCGGTTCTGGGGCTGGCATGCACTTTCCGAACTGGTCGTCCGGCGGAGGGGGTGGCGCGATACTCATCGCCTCGCAGTCGAAGATCTCTGTGAACGAACCAGCAGGATCAAGTGCTCGTGGAATCCTCGCGAACGGTGGTTGGTTGAGCGGCTATGTCGGGAGTTATCAATACTCTAGTGCAGGCATGATCCGGCTCGCAGCTCCAATCGTCGAAGTGTTCGGGCGTGTGGAGGCGCGCACGGTTGGTGGATCGCTCAATGCGCAGCGCGAGGGAAGAATCCGTGTCGAAGCAACGACCGTGCGGGGAGGAAACTTTGGCTCGCGCTTCACACTGGGCGAACTTGGAAGTCAACTCAAGTTTCTTCGTGACGCGGACACGCCAACGGTGAAAGTGGTCGAAGTCAATAGCGCCTCGGTTTCACCAGATCCGGATTCGTTTGTCATGGCTGGCTTCAACCAGTCGCTGCCAACGGTGTCGAGCACACAAGTCACGATCCGTGTGGAGTGTCGCAATGTGCCCGCGAATGCAACGGTCGTCGTGTACCTCAGATCCACCGAGACTCCTTGGTCGACAACATTGACGGCGACGCGCGAGAGCGGTGATG
Source organism: Limnohabitans sp. (assembly GCA_030054275.1). Lineage (GTDB taxonomy): Bacteria > Planctomycetota > Phycisphaerae > Phycisphaerales > SM1A02 > QWPT01. The sequence goes on from JASGCF010000089.1 coordinate 6,265, forward strand.
ACGCCCTCTCCATCTGGCGTGTTGCGGGGACGCTCGGCATCCAAGAAGGACGCTGCACGGTCCAAGCGAAGGCAACGCTGCCCTAAGCACACTGTTGCATCTCGTGAGAGTGCAGATGGATTGATCGGAAGTTGTCGCTTCTTGAATGAGGAACTCCTCATGGCTTGCCTCTCAGTATCGAAGTGTTGTTTGTCTCGTTGGATCGAACTGGCTCTGCGGGGATGTACTCGCATGGTTGCCGCCACCTTTGTGGCGTTGGTTGCTCTGCCGGTGTTCGCGCAGAGTTCACCGATTGCTGGTCTTGTGAATACCGGCAGGAATCAGTCGGTTGGGCAATCCGACTCAAACTGGACGATTCTCGAAACGGGCACCTCCGGGGTGGTCGTTTCGTATGCGTATCCGTTGGCGAACACGACCCAGTCGAAGTGGATTTGGCAAGCCACGAACGGTCAGCCGACCACAGTCACGCGGACCTTCCGAACGACCTTCACACTCAACGCGACAGAAGTTGCGACTGCGCGCATCGCCGGCCGTTGGGCGACCGACAACTTTGGTGACGACATTCTGATCAACGGCGTCTCGACAGGTCAAACAGCAACCGTGCATGAAGTGTGGGCGAACTTCGTGGTTGCGTCTGGTTTCGTGGCTGGACTCAACACAATCGACTTTGTCGTACGCGATGTTGGAACGGTCGCTGCATTCCGCGCTGAAATCGTTGGTTACACAGGCTACGAACCCGCGGTCATGACCGACGCTGTGTCGCGCGAATTGGCGTTCGCTGTGGACACCGTTGGACAGTCGAGTGGATCAGGTGGTAACAGCGTTGTGCGAGACGCTGTGTCGCGCGAATTGGCGTTCGCTGTGGACACCGTTGGACAGTCGAGTGGATCGGGTGGCAACAGCGTTGTGAGAGATGCTGTGTCGCGCGAGGCGGCCTTCGTCATGGTGCCTCCCCCGTGCGAGACGCAAGTGCTCGCGCCGGTCACGGCGGCAGTGGGGTTTCGATCCGGTACCAATCAGTGCACACTCACCACAGCAGGCGCCTATTGCGCATGGAGCGTTGTCAGTGAAGCAAGTTGGATGACCGTCAGTGCGCCGAGTTCGGGCAATGGCACGGGTGCGACAGTCAACTATGTGGTTGCCGAGAATCAGGCATTGACGCCACGAACCGGTACGCTCCGCGCGGGAAATTCGACGCTCACCGTGACCCAAGCGGCCGCAGCTGACTGTGATTCGAATGGAGTGGGTGACCCCGCAGATATCGATGCAGGACTCCTCAGCGATTGCGACGGAAACCGTATCCCCGACGGCTGCGACATCGCTGCCGGTGGCGTTGAGGACCTCGACGGAAACGGCGTCCCCGATTCGTGTCAGACGCGCGACTTGGTGGTCGAGTGGACCACCACACCGCCAACAAACATCCTGCCCAACTTGCCAACCACGATTTCGTACCGAGTCCGAAATATTGGCAATGGCCCAGTGCACGCAAGTTGGGTTGAGAACATCCGGCTATCTGCCGACGCCACCATCGGGTCGGACACAGATATCGCGGCCTTTGCGCGGGTGAATGAGATCATCCAGCCAGGCGCGTTTGTTGAACGCAGCGACACGATCATCGTGCCGCTTGATCAGGTCGGTACGCGCCGCCTCGTGGTGGCGCTCGATACGACGAATCAGGTTGCCGAAGGCGCGACTGGCGAAGCGAACAACCAAGCCATGCATCCATCACCCATCGTGGTCGATGCGTGCAATTCCACAAACTACCTCGTTGCTGCGTGTGAGGCTGCAACGCTGAACATTCCCGCGACTCCTGGTGACGGCGCGAATGTTGAGATCTTCAACGGCGTGGGTGGTGGGGTTCCTCCAACTCCCGCGCAGATTGCGTCACGCGTACCGAGCGGCGTGATGCTTACGCCGTACATCGACTATCCAAATCCTGGCGTCCATGTCACGATCGGGCAGAATCTCACGAACTTCTTCGCGTCAACCACGGTGCCACCTGCGCAAGTCGCAAGTATCGCTGCGTCGAACTTCATCTTGCGAATCACAGCACTCTTGCGCATCGAGCGCGAGATGGATCGCGAGCCAGCAACGCCGCAAATCGATATCTCGTTGGGCGTTGGTAGCGATGACGGCTATCACCTCACGGTTGGTAGTACTTTCTTAGGTTCAGTTGGTGATCGTCCCTTCTCCTACTCATGGGTCGATGTCGACTTTGAGACGGAAGGTCTGTATCCAGTCACGCTGCTGTTCGCAGCAAACTCGGTTGGCTACTCGGGGCTTGAGTTTGCGTGGAATACAGCACTCGCTGGCTCCCAGCTCATCCCACAAAGCGTCATGTACTTGGCTGCGACCGATTGTGATCGGAAGGTTGAGTTCGAGGATCTCGCGGTCGGCAGCGTTGTCACCGGTCAGTACGCTGTGCTTGGTTTACAGTCGCGGGTGCTGGGCGGAAATGTCCAAGTGACGAACGCCAATCCAACGAAGTTCGTGCCCGTTTCGGGCACGAAAGTTCTTGCCGATCCAGGAGCCAGTCCGGCGGATACGGGCCTGGTCGAGTTCACCTTCGTCGTACCTGGAACAGAGAACAAAGCGACCGTTGATCGCTTCTCTCTCTTTGTGATTGACGCAGAGTCGATCGGGAGCCTCGTACGCGCATTCGATTCGTACGGGAACGAAATCTTCAGCGAGCAGGTCAACGCGGGTGGTGGCACGCAGACGCCCGTGACAATCGATCGCATCGGTATCTCACGCGTCGTTGTTTCGCTCGGAAGTGGTTCGGATACTTCAGCGATCGACAACATCTGTTTCGATCGTCCGACGCTCGACTGCTATCAGAATGAACTTACACCTTCCGCCGCGTCGTTCGCGTTCGCTGGCGGGAGTGGAAACGCGACAGTCACCACAGCGGGCGCAACTTGTCCGTGGTCGGTCGAGTCGGATGTCGCGTGGATCACCTTCCCGTCGGGTGCTGGCGGAACTGGCGCAACAGGCTCGTTCGCATACGCGGTTGCGGCGAATACTGGCGTTGCGGCGCGGGTAGGCACGATTTCTGCGCAAGACGCAACGCTGATTGTGACGCAAGCGGGTGCGCCCGACTGTAACGGAAACGGTGTGGGCGATCCGTCGGAGATCGCCGCGGGCACAACGCCTGACTGCAACGGCAACGGCGTTCCCGATGCATGCGACATCGCGGTCGGTACTGCATCGGACGCTGATGCGAACGGGGTGCCAGACAGTTGTCAGTATGCAGATCTCGTCCTTGTGTCGGTGGAGACTGTCCCATCTTCGCCGACTGCGACGCAAGCCTTCGAGTTGCGTTGGACCGTACGGAACGCAGGAAACTGGCCAGTGTCGGGCACGCGCGTCGATCGGTTCCTGCTCTCCGCAGATGCCCAGATCGGCGGCGATGCGCTGCTTGTTGAGAGTACGCGAAGCGAGACGCTTGCGCCTGGTGAAGAGGGCAGTTACTCCATCGCAGCGACGGCGCCGCTTGCGCAGGTCGGCGCGCGTCGCATCGTGACAGCCCTCGATGCAGGCGACATCGTTCGCGAGACGACCGCCGGTAATGCAAACAATCTCTCGATCGACTCTGCGGTGACGAACATCATCGCGCCACCGCTGCCAGACCTCGCAGTGGACATGGTGACCGCGCCGTCGAGCGTGCAGGCGACGGTTCCATTCGTCGTTCAATACCGTGTGCGCAATTTGGGTGCGACACCAACCGCAGTGCCGTTCCTTGAGGAAGTGTTCACTTCATCGGATGCTGTCGTTGGTTCGGATGTCTTGGTGAAGCAGACCCTGCAAACGGCCATCGTTCCAGCTGGGGCCGAGATCATTCGGACTGCAAGTGTGGTCGTGGCCGCAGCACAAGAAGGTGCGCAGCGCTTCGTCGTGCGAGTCGATGCAGGAAACGCGGTTGGTGAGTTCCCAATCGATGACGCGAACACTGTTGCCATCGGCGCGT
>JASGCF010000459.1 GCA_030054275.1 Limnohabitans sp.
ATGCGCTTCATGTGGTCAGCGGTGATGATGTCGCAGTTGCCGGTTGCGGTAACGAAGATGTCGCATGTATCAAGAACATCTTCAAGCGTCACAACTTGGTAACCCTCCATGCACGCCTGCAGCGCGCAGATCGGATCGACTTCCGCAATCATCACGCGGCAGCCTTGGGTGCGGAGGCTCTGTGCAGAGCCCTTACCAACATCGCCGTAACCGAGAATAAGCGCAGTCTTTCCAGCAAGCATCACATCGGTCGCGCGCATGATTCCGTCGACAAGCGAGTGACGACAGCCGTAGAGGTTGTCGAATTTCGACTTCGTCACAGCGTCATTCACATTGATCGCCGGGAACAGCAATTGTCCGAGTTCCTGCATCTGGTAGAGACGATGCACTCCGGTCGTGGTCTCTTCGCTCACGCCGCGGATATTCGGCACAATGCGCGAGAACATGCCGTTGGCGCCGCGATGAAGATCTGCGAGCAGCGCGAGGATGACCTTGTATTCATCCACATCGGTCGGCTTCGCAGCCGGAACCTTGCCTGCCTTCTCAAACTGGAAGCCCTTGTGGACCAACAGGGTGAGATCGCCACCGTCATCGAGGATCATGTTCGGACCCTCGCCATCTGGCCAGTTCATCGCTTGGTAGGTGCACCACCAATACTCCGCGAGAGTCTCGCCCTTCCACGCGAAGACGGGAACACCCTTTGGATTCTCTGGAGTGCCACCCTTGCCGATCGCCACTGCGGCAGCAGCGTGATCTTGCGTCGAGAAGATGTTGCACGAAGCCCAACGAACTTCTGCGCCAAGCTCAACGAGCGTCTCGATCAGCACAGCGGTCTGAATCGTCATGTGCAACGAGCCTGAAATGCGCGCACCCTTGAGCGGCTTGCGGCCCTTGTACTCCGCGCGCAGCGCCATCAAGCCAGGCATTTCGTGCTCGGCGAGTTCAATCTCCTTGCGGCCGAAGCGCACCGTTTCGGGTGCCGTGCACTTGACCTTGTAGGCGGGATTCGAAAAGAGCACGAGGCCGGTGTCGAGGAAGGTGGATGGCTCTGCTCCGACCTTCGACTTGCTGCTGGTCTTGGACTTCATGTTGGGTGATGCTGTCGTCATAGGGTTGACTCGTTCGTTCGCCAGAAGATGCTTCCGATAGGTTCACTGAGACTTCGCTCAGCTCCCTGTTTCTTACCGCTTTCGCACAGCGGGAAAGGCTTTCATCCATTTATCCGGATGAACGGCAGAATACCCTTCCCGAGGGACCGAGACAAGCCCTTGCGGAAAATCGAGAAGCGACGAGCCGAATTTCTTTCTCGCGTACGATCTCCGCCCTTGAGCACATGCATCCTGCGATCGCTCACAGGCGTTTCCCCCGACATTCGTCGTTCACCCAACTTTGGAGTTCTCCATGCGCCAGCGCTTCCTCATCGCACTCGCCAGCCTCGCCGCCCTTGCAGGAGCTGCCATGACCGCAGCCCCGCGTACTGCAGACACCTACTCCGGCGACCCCTACCCGCTCGACACCTGCGCAGTCTCTGGCGAGAAGCTCGGGGCCGATGCAGTCACAACCGTCCTGTCCGGCATGAAGGACAAGAATCTCGATGGCACGCAGGTCAAATTCTGCTGCGCGAAGTGCGAAGCGTCTTTCAAAGCAGATCCGTCGAAGTATCTCGAGAAGGTCGACGCGGCAATCGTCAAGGCAGCCCCAACATACCCAATGGAGAACTGCCTCGTCATGGGCGATGAGAAACTTGACGACAGCGCGAAGACTGTGGTCTATCAAAACCGCGTCTACAAACTCTGCTGCAAGAAGTGCGTCGCTCGATTCTCGAAGGATCCAGCCAAGTACGCGAAGGAATACGAAGCAGCGATCATTGCGAAGCAGAAGCCAACCTACAAAGCAACCACCTGCCCAATCAGTGGCAAGCCACTCGGTGAAGGCGCAGTTGACATTGTGCTCAATGGCCGACTTGTTCGCGCGTGCTGCAAGGGTTGTGTGGATCCAATCAAGGCAGATCCCGCTGCCGCCTTCGCGAAGGTCGACGCTGCGAAGTAACTCACGCGTGGACCGTGTTTTCGCACGGGGTGTGCATGTCGCCTAGGCCCCGTCAGTACACATCAGTCGATACACATCAGCCCAAACTCAGACGACGGCCCCATGCGCGGGCCGTCGTTTTTCGTACAACTTCGGGGAATCGGCTTGCGCTGCCCTTCGCGAATGCGGGTACATCAATTCGCTCGCAACAGTCGCGCTC
>JASGCF010000090.1 GCA_030054275.1 Limnohabitans sp.
CTTTGGCGATGGCTCGTCGATTGGTAGTGCGCGGCGAAGAATATTGCGAAGGCGCGCCATGAGAACGCGAGGGCTGAATGGCTTCGTGACATAGTCGTGAGCACCGAGTTCGATGCCGGCCACAACATCTGCTTCCTCGCCCTTCGCCGTCACCATGACGATGGGGATGCCACGCGTCGCTTCGTCTTGCTTCAATCTTCGACACACTTCAAGTCCGTCGACATCTGGCAGCATCAGGTCCAAGATGATGAGATCAGGCTTCTCGCGGCGAACAACATCAAGCGCGAGCTTTCCGTTGTGCACTTTGCGTGCGCGCATGCCAGCGCGCTCGGCATGAAACTCAATGAGTTCTGCGATCTCGATCTCGTCTTCAACGATGAGCACTTCGGCCTTTGCGGTCGACATGCAAGCAAGATTACGCGTTCTCGACTGCGTCTTGTGAAGGAAATGTGAAGGTTCGGTTCAGACCAAAGGCGTCACGGATTTCAGGGATACACCGCGATCGGTTCGAGGAGCGCTGAGTCAAGGGCGTGCGACCTCGCTCCCGTCACTTGTGGCAGCGAAAAAGCGATGCCATCGTCTGCGAGTGCGCCCAAAATAGCCATTTCCGCAGCCTCTCGCATGTGTACGGGAACGCCGAACACATCGAAAGTGGTTCGCACTGGCGCATCTGTTCTGCGAGAAAATGCTGCCTGCAGCGCTCGATGGCGCGCAGATCCGCCAGCTATGAGCACGGGCAAATTCGGCAAATTGGCGGGGATCGTTGCCTCTGAGATGACCCGCATAGCCGCATCTGCGATGGCATCAGTCACGGTGTGACAAGCATCTGCGGGTGCGAGATGGTCGGTGTGTCGGACGAGCTTCGCAGCCTCATCGCCCGTTCCAAGCGAGCGCCGCGTTGAACTCATGTTTCCAGCGAGTTTTTGATCGCCTGTGTTCGGCTGCGCCAGCGCTTGAGAGATTTCATCTCGAACGGAGAGGTCGATCGTGCCACTTGCGGCGCAAGTTCCATCTTTGTCGAACGGGACGCCAAGGCGTGTGCGCGCCACATGATCAAGCAGATGATTGCATGCACAGATATCAAAGCCCTGCATTGCGCTGAGATCACCACCCCGCGCGGGAACAAGCGTTGCATTGATGAATCCACCGAGATTCATCACGATGGTTGGCACGGATTGCGCGAACAAGATGAAATCAGCAAGCGGTGTGATTGGAGCACCTTGACCGCCGCTCGCGACATTGGCGCCTCGCAAGTCAAAGCGCACGCGGCAGCCGAGTCGTGCGGCAACGGGCCAAGGGTTCAGCAACTGCCATGTGTGTGGTGGCGCATGAAACACAGTCTGTCCATGGAGCACCGCGAGGTCCGGGGAAACTCCATTCGCCCGACAGAGGGAACTTATCGCGTCCGCGTGAAGCTCTCCAAAGTCATGGGCGATCCGTGTGAACTCTCTTGCTGGCAACGGTTCTTGTGTCGCCACGCGTCGAAGATCTGCAGCAAGCGCACCAAGTGGGTGAGAGTGCCCAGCCACGAAATGGGCGCGCATGCTCAGTCCATGCCCTTCGATGGCCACGATGGCTGCATCGAGTTCTCCATCGATACTCGTACCAGTCATCGTGCCAACGACAAATCTGGCGTTTTTACGCAGCGTTTCGCGTGGGGGCATCATGCGTGGCATCGTCGCGATGATTGCAAATGGCCGCAACCTGCGCGAGACGACAAATTTCGTACCATTCAATTTCTATGGTGAAGCGCATTCTCGTTACTGGCGGTGCAGGGTTTCTCGGATCGCATCTCTGCGATCGTCTGGTCCGGCAGGGGCACGATGTCATTTGTCTCGACAACCTCTTCACCAGTCAGAAGTCGAATATTGAGCATCTGCTTCACGAGCGAAACTTTGAGTTCATTCGTCACGATGTCACTGAGCCGATCATGCTTGAGGTGGACGAGATCTACAACCTCGCGTGCCCAGCGGCGCCGGGTCACTATCAGTTCAATCCCATCAAGACCATGAAGACGAGCGTGCTCGGCGCCATGAACATGCTCGGCCTTGCCAAGCGGGTGAAAGCGAAAATTTTTCATGCGTCGACGAGTGAGGTCTATGGCGATCCCGATGTGCACCCGCAGCCAGAGTCTTACCGCGGCAATGTGAATCCAATCGGTCCGCGTGCGTGTTACGACGAAGGGAAGCGCGCTGCAGAAACGCTCTTCTTTGATTACCACCGACAAAACCGGGTCAACATTCGTGTCGTGCGGATTTTCAATACCTACGGGCCCCGCATGCATCCGTATGACGGGCGCGTCGTTTCCAACTTCATTCGACAAGCGATTGCCGGCGAACCAATCACGCTGTACGGCGAGGGAACGCAAACACGATCGTTCTGCTTTGTCGATGATTTGCTTGATGGCTTTGTTGCGTTGATGTCCGCCCCTGACGATCTGCCGGGTCCTGTGAATATCGGCAACCCAACCGAGTTCACCATTCGTGAGTTGGCTGAATTGACGGTGGAACTCGCTGGAAGCAAGTCCGAAATCGTTCGCGCAAAGCCGCTTCCTGTAGACGATCCACTGCAACGGCGGCCGGACATCACGCTCGCTCGTACGCGACTCGGATGGGAGCCAAAGATTCCACTCCGCGAAGGACTCGCGCGCACCATCGCGTACTTCCGCTCGATCGATATCTCGAAGTACCGTGCTCCCACGCCAAACTACTAGGCCCTGTCTGACGGATGCACCGGGCTTCAATCCGCACGGCATCCCGACTAGCGGTGTCGTCGTCGGCTTGCTGTATCGCTGCGGATACAGCTTCGCCTCGTCTCCTTGCCAGTCGGGCGCCGATGCGGATTTCGGGCCTTCGGCGATCCATCAGACAGGACCTAGGCCCTGTCTGACGGATGCACCGGGCTTCAATCCGCACGGCATCCCGACTGGCGGTGTCGTCGTCGGCTCGCTGTATCGCTGCGGATACAGCCTCGCCTCGTCTTCTTGACAGTCGGGCGCCGATGCGGATTTCGGGCCTTCGGCGATCCATCAGTCAGACCCTAAGTCGGAACGAACAAGCGATCACGAACTCCATCGCGCAAGCAAGACCGAGAGATCCGCGCTGCCGACTTCACCGTCGCCATTGACATCCTCGTCACCGCCGAGATTTCCCCACGCTGCAAGCAGCAGTGAAAGATCTGCGCTTCCAACTGCGCCATCACGATTGATGTCTGCAGGCTCCGTTGTGCCGCCGCGGGAGAGGTTCGCAGCAGGCACCGCGGCCGTGCTGGTGTTTGGACCGGACCATCGGAATTGCAGGCCGGCGCCGCCGCCGTTTTCGAAGAACTCGATCCGGATGGCATGCTTCCCCGCCGCAAGCGGCAGCGTGGCCGAGCGCGTGGTCATGCCGTGCACTCCGTCGTTGTCGACAGCAAGCACGCCGTTGAGGAACAAACGCGAACCGTCATCACTTGTTGTGGAAAGAGTCCAGAAGCCGCTTGTGGGAACTTCAAGCCATCCCGAGAAGACTGCGCCGACCAAATCGTTGCGTCCGCTGCCAGCAAACGCGCCCTCGGTCGATGCAAAGTTGACATCACCAACGGCTTCGGTGAGGTAGGGCGTTTGTTGCGAGAAATCAGGAAGTTGCGTGAGCGCAGGAATCTCGTAGTACGCAGCATCGAGTCCAGCGCTTGTTCCGGAAGGATGACTCGCTGCGATCGGCAAGACCACTTCGATCGAAACAGTCGCAGACGCTGTGGCGCCAGAAAGCGGTTCTTCGAGGGTGTAGGAGAGCGTTTGTACGCCCGCGCTGAGTCCCAGATCTGCAACCACCAGCACATTGGGGTTGGTTCCATCTCGCGTCACCGCATGACCTGCGCTTGTTGTCGCGCTGAACGACTGCACCTGAAGAACATCCATGTTCGCGTCCCAGTCATTCGCCAAGACTGGAATTCGGGCCTGTGTTCCGGCAACCACTCGCATGACATCGTCGTATGCAACTGGTGCTTGCGGCGACTGTGCAGCGAGGGCGCGCTCGATAGCGCGCGCAAGATTGATGCGGCCAAATCCAAACGCTTCATCGTTGCGTTGGAGCCCCCATGGGTCACAACTATGTAAAAGCACATGTTCGGCGTGTGCGGGTGAAAGTGCAGGGTTTGCAGAGCGAATCAGTGCGAGGGCACCGTTTGCAACAGGTGTTGCCATGCTCGTCCCGCTCCACGCTTGGTAGCCGCCGTCACGGGTTGAACTCAGAATGGCAACGCCGGGTGCGAAGAGATCAACACCGATTCCGAAACTCGAGAAACTTGCACGCTGATCGCTCTGGCTACTTGCGCCAACAACCAACACATGCTCGAAATCCCACGAAGCATGGTTGGTGGCTGAATTTCCTGCGGCCCACAACAAACTTGCACCGAGCGACCGCACATACTCGCCGGTTGTTTCGATCGGCGCGTAACCGATGCCTGAGTAACTTGTACTCACCACTTTCGCGCCGTTTTCAGCCGCCCATTGAATACCTTGCAGTAGATTTTCGTAGCTTGCGCCACCATTGGCGGCCTCACTCACACGAATGGGCATGATGCGAAAGTTCCAGCCGACGCCAGCGACGCCCACATTGTTGTTTCCACGGGCTGCAGCACATCCGGCTACATGGGTGCCGTGTCCGTGGATATCCGTGAGATCACCGCCATTCACCTCTGCAAGATCGCTGGCACTGTTGAAGCCCAAGACGCGATTGGTCAAATCCTCGTGCGCAACAATGCCTGTATCTGTCACCGCAACGATTGGTTCATTCGACGCGTCTCCACGATGGAGATCCCACGCAAGTGCAGATTGCATCGTTGCGTGATGCCACTGTTCTGCGAAGCGCGCATCATTCGGTACGACGGTTGGATACACAGTCCAATTGGGACAGACATATTGGAAGAGCCCTGTCGCAAGCAATGTGCGCGCGATCTTGGACTCTGCCGCGCCTGGGGCATGTGGTGCAACTCCGACAGCGAAGACGAAGTCATCGGTCGCGGCAAGATGCCGAAGCGGGACATGACGCTGTCGTGATTGCGCAATGAGTGCGAGTGCGCGAGCGCGTTCCGTGCGGCTCAGAGTTTGGAGCGGCCGAGCGATGAGTTCACCCGAAAATTCGCGTTCACCCATCGACTCTTCCCATGCGGTGATCTCGGCGATGTCGCTGCTGATCACCCCTGTCTGCGATGTGATTGTCTGCGACGTGATTGTCTGCGCCGTGGTCGGGTGAGCGCTGACAGCAAACGCGCAGGTCGACATCCAAACGGAGGCCAGCAGTGCAAGCTTCGAGTCGTGGGTATCCGTCAGCGCAATGTGGAACGAAGGAGTCATGAGCAACTTTCAAGTAGCCAGCGTTGTGACCGGCTGTGGGGCGAGAGTTCCGTGGCGTGTGCACGAAGTGTGGCAGCGGTGGCGCGAATTGGGCCGGAGAAGTTGCAACTTTCTCATGGACTCTCCGACTTCGCGCGTGGGGTGCCGGACAGTGCCGCGACCGGTCGTCCGTGACTGCAAGAAAGAAATTCAAAAATCTGTTCGGAAAAAAGTAGGGAAGCCCGTCCCCCTTGAGCCGATGTGGTAGGGTGCGAACATATACCGAACAGAAGAGAGGTATCTGTTCGGTGTCTGAAGTTTGTTCGGTCTTTGAGGGGCTCTTGCAGGAAGTCACGCAACAGCGCCCTCAACTCGGGAAATCTCGCCCAAATTTGTTCTCGCACAAGTTACAGAAGGGGATACAGATGGTCGCTCCAAATCAAGGCGCTTCAAATCAAGTCGCAAGCCAAACGACAGTGCAAAGCGGAAAGAACAACTCGCCAGTCAACTCCACCAATGCAGCCCCGATATCCGGGGCAAACACGGGTGGTCGGCTTTCAGGGACGAATCCAATGCCATTACCAACGACAATGACAACGACAATGACAACGACAACGCCAACAAGCTCCAACACATCAAATAGCACTGCCTCAAGTACTCGTGTCTCAAGCAGCACGCAGAGCACCATTGAAGAAAAGCCACGCGAAGAGAAGCCACGGGCATCTGCTGCAGCAGCAACCGTGCCGACACTTTCAAAGGCTGAGGCGGCCAAACTTGCGCAGAAGGCGGATGAGGAACGCAAGGGCAAACTCGCAGCGATTGAGCGTGCCATGGGAGCGATTGAAAAGGCCTACGGCAAGGGCTCGATCATGAAGCTCGACGGCGACTCGCTTGCCCCGATCCCATCGATTGCAACTGGTGCATTGAGTCTTGATCTTGCTCTCGGTGGCCGCGGTCTCCCGCGCGGCCGCATCATCGAAATCTTTGGCCCAGAGTCTTCAGGTAAGACAACCTTGGCGCTCACAGTGGTCGCGAACGCACAGAAGACCGGCGGTGTAGCAGCGTTTATTGACGCAGAGCACGCACTTGATCCATCATGGGCGAAGCGCATTGGTGTCAATCTTGACGAAATGTTGGTTTCACAGCCAGATACAGGTGAGCAGGCGCTTGAGATCTGCGAAATGCTTGTTCGCTCGAATGCGGTCGACATCATCGTGGTCGACTCGGTTGCAGCGCTCATTCCAAAGGCTGAAATCGAAGGCGAAATGGGTGATTCTGTAGTCGGTTTGCAGGCACGCTTGATGTCGCAGGCTATGCGAAAACTGACTGGCGCCATCGCCAAGAGTGAATGCATCGTGATCTTCATCAATCAGTTGCGTGAGAAGATCGGTGTGATGTTCGGTTCGCCTGAAACGACAACAGGTGGTAAGGCGTTGAAGTTCTATGCGTCTGTGCGCATCGATATTCGTCGTATCGGGGCAATCAAAGATGGCGACAAGAATGTCGGGAACCGTGTTCGTGCCAAGGTTGTGAAGAACAAAATCGCGCCACCGTTCCGCGAGGCTGAGTTTGACATCATGTTCAGTGAGGGTATTTCCACGACCGGTGACCTTGTCGACCTCGCCGCAGAAGACGGAATCATCGAGAAGGCCGGTGCATGGTTTAGCTACAAGGGAACTCGCATTGGGCAGGGACGCGAGAACGCGAAGGCGTTTATCAAGGACAACCCAGCGATGTTCGCAGATATCCGTCAGCGTGTCGTAGAGAAGCGCTTGGCCGCAGCCAATGAAGCGTTGAAGGGGAAGAGCACTGCTCCGAAGGGCGGTGGCGACGATGACGAGGATGAAGACGAGTAAATATCGGGGATGGCAACGCTGCTTGGGCCGAAATTTGCGCAGGTCGTGTCGGAGCGACATTGCACATGTTCGGCCTCAGAAGTGAGCCTGATCGGGAGACGAGTCGGATTGATGTGACGCACCGCGATTCATGGTGCCGTTGCTGTCTCCTTCCCGCAGCACGATCCATTCGCGTAGCGCAGGTGGGGTGACGAGCATTGCTCGTCGCTCCGCCTGCGTTTTTAGCATTGACGCTGCTTGGAACATCCAGTTGCAGTCTCACGAACGACACCGAACGACACCGAACGACACCGAACGACACCGAACGACTTTAGAAGGCCAATTCGCGAAGGTTGAAGACGGCTGCGCTCCGTCGTACACTCTTGCCTTCCATTTCCTCGCGGTCGTGGCGGAATGGCAGACGCGCTAGTTTCAGGTACTAGTGGGGCAACCCGTGGAGGTTCAAGTCCTCTCGACCGCATGAAGCAGCGGACCCAATTGGGTCCGCTGTTTGTTTTTGCTGCTGTCTAGCGCATTTTCGACGGCCCATGCACGAGACCATGAGAGGAGACATTGTGATCGCATATACCATTTTCACATGCACGCCATGACAACCGACGACCTGCTCTTTGTGAGTTTCAGCGGCAAGGTGATTGCACTTCATCGTGAGGACGGGACCGTCATTTGGAAGTGGAAGGCTCCGAAGGGTGGAGGCGGACTTGTGACGCTGCTTCCTGATGGGGATCGGCTTTACGCATCGTGTCAGGGATACACATGGGCGTTGGATCCATGTAACGGAGCAGAACTTTGGTTTCAACCACTGAAGGGGGAAGGCCTCGGAACTCCGATGCTTGCGACGATGCGTTGCGCAAGCCCCGTGCCGCCGACTGACGCGGACGCGCAGGCGAGTAAAGCCGAGTAAAGCAAAAGCCTCGTAATGCCTCGTAATGCCTCGTAACGCCTCGTAACAAATCGTCACGAGATCGCTGTAGAGCTCGATGCACGAAGTCTTGCGACGGCTGCAATGACGCGGGATGTGGCCTCCTCAATCTCAGCCTTCGTCGTCTCTCGTGAGAGACTAAAGCGAATCGAGCCGTGCGCGATTTCTGGTGCGACTCCCATCGCAAGGAGCACGGGCGATGGATCGAGGGATCCAGAAGAGCACGCTGCACCGGCGGAGGCGTCGACACCGCGTTCGGAAAGAAGCATCAAGATCGCTTCCGCCTCGAGTCGCGCGAATCCGAGATTCGAGGTGTTCCAGAGTCGAGGCGTTGTGTGGGCGTGTGGCACTGCGTTGGTCGCGTGACACACAGTTGTTTCGAACGAGTCACGAAGGATCGCCCCGCGTGTAGCGCCATCCGTCGCGAGCCATTCCTGTGCCAATGCGGCTGCGACGCCAAACCCAGCGATCGCTGGAACATTTTCAGTCCCGCCTCGGCGATCGCGTTCCTGTGGGCCGCCGATGCACTGCGGTTCAACGCGAATAGTTCGTCTCACATACAGGGCGCCCACGCCTTTGGGTCCATGAAACTTATGCGCAGCGAAACTTGCGAGATCTATTTGGAGCGCTGCGAAATCGGTGTGCATTTTTCCGACCCACTGCGTTGCGTCTGTGTGAAAGCGAACGCCGCGCTCACGGCACAGAGCACCCGCGCGCGCAACATCTGTGATCGCACCAGTTTCGTTGTTTGCCCACATGAGGCTTACAAGCGCAATCTCATCGCTGCGATCATCGAGCAACTCTTCGAGCGATTCGAGATCCGGCGTTCCATGCGCATTTCTGTCGGCGGGAAGCCAAACAACTTCATAGCCGTCTTTCTCCATGCGCTGCGCAAGTTCGCGAACAGCGCTGTGTTCAAACGCCGTCGTCACAAGCACACGACGATTTGGCGTTGCTCGCGCGAGGTGCTCGAGCGTCCCACGGATCGCAAGATTTGCGCCCTCGGTCCCGCCTGATGTCCACACAAGTTCGCGCTCTTGGCAACCCACAAGTTTTGCCACCGATTCGCGCGCGAGTTCCACGACGCGCTTCGCTTCTCCGCCGGATCGATGCACGCTTGAAGGGTTCGCCCAAGACTCGCGCATCGCGCGCGACACAGCCTCGACCACTTCTGGAAGTGGGCGTGTGGTGGCGTTCGCATCGAGCGAGATGCTCTGCATGGAAGACTGCTCCACAGAACTCACGGCGTTGACTGTGCGGGCTGCGGAATTTGTGGCTGCGCGTCACCCGGAGCCTCTGATGGGAGCGCCGTTGGTGGCAGGTTGTGTGCGTCCGCTGACTCATTCAACTCAGACTGCTTGCCATCGAGGAGTCGACGCTGGCGCGCTGTCATGCGTTGCATTTCTTGGCGTTCACGCTGATGCCATGCACGAACTTGTTCGGGGGTCATGCCCGGAAGTGGGGGCTTCGAAGCCTCAGTGGCTTCGAGCGTGCACAATGCATCAAACTGCGCCGCATGATGGTCGTCGAGCGCCTCTTGTTGAAAGGCAAATGCGTCATACGGCGTGAGCGGCATGCGAGGAGTCGCAGGCGTCGCAGCGGGAACAGGCAATGCTGGTGGTACTGGAGCGACCGTCGGGAGCGGAGTTTGCGGCGAGGCGCGACCCGCTGGGACAACCCGCGTTGCCCCTTGCGCCCGAGCGATGGGCTGCGCGCGCTGTACGCGCGGTGCTGGTGGATTGACAAAGAAGGTCGATGACAGCGGGGGCGGCGATCCGGTGAGAAGCGGCGCGTAGACAGGGAGGCGTCCGTTGGTCGTGCGACCTCCACCCATTTGAAATCGATTCAAAACCCAAGTGATTGGCGGGCCTTGGCGCGCAAGACCGCGAGATGCAGCGAGTTGTCGCACAAGGTCGACCACATCGCGATCTCCGAGGCAGTTGGTCGCCCCGATGAAATTGGGGTTTCGTGGCTCCGGAAATCGCGCGCCATCCAACCCCTCATGATTGTGTGCCCAGTTGCCCCAAGTCCCGTGCACATCCCGAGCCATGAACTCCTGCTCGGCAACAGCAAAGTTGGTGGTGGTGAAGAAGCGATCGCTTGAA
>JASGCF010000091.1 GCA_030054275.1 Limnohabitans sp.
GAGCTTTGCTAAAGTCTCATTTCAATTTATTCTAAACCTCATGCTACAAAGAGAAGCGCCATCATGAGCGGGATACTCAATCCGCCCTGATTCGCAAGTGCGCCCGCTGCGAAGAGCAGGGAGTCGCCAGGAAGAAACGGTGTGACCACAAGACCCGTTTCTGCAAAGACGATCGCGAAGAGAATCGCGTAGGTCCAAACACCGTGCTTCGCGATGATGTCGGAAAGGGCGCCATCAAGTTCGGTGAAGAGCCGCAAGAACTCGTGCCAAAGTTCAGCCATCGGTCGAATCTCCCTGATGCTGTTCGGCTGCCATTGGCTCGCTCACTTCGGGTTTCGGTGGAATGACAAGCGACAGCAGCATGGTCCCGCCGATGAGCGCGATGATGACGCCAAGTGACAGTGGAATCGGCACATGCCCTTGCGGATTGGTGAGGTCGTCACGGAAGAAGTACGGCAGTGCCGTCATCTTGAGGCCAACCCAGACGAGCACAAGTCCGAGCCCGTATTTCAAGAGGTGGAACTTCTGCATGGCCTCTGCAACCACGAAGAACATGGCGCGGAGGCCAAGAATTGCGCAGATATTCGATCCGAAGGCAACAAGTGGCTCTTGTGAAATCGCAAGCACGGCTGGCACGGAGTCGACCGCAAACGCGACATCGGTCGTTTCAACCACGATCAGCGCGATGAAGAGCGGCGTGAACGCAAGTCGCCCGTCAAGTCGGGTGAAGAAGTGAGTTCCATCGAATTGCTTCGAAATCGGAAGCACGCGGGAAAGCATGCGAATGAGCGGATTCTTCTCTGGCTCGAGTTTCTTCTCTTCGCTTGCTACCAGTTTGATACCAGTGACGATGAGAAAGACGCCCATCAGGATGAGCACCCATGCGTAACTCACAAGCACGCTCCCGATGCCGATGAAAATCGCTCGGAATACGACGGCTCCCACAATGCCCCAGAACAGCACGCGGTGTTGCTTGTCGTGGTCGAGGCCGAAGTAACGAAAGATGACAAGAAAGACAAAGAGGTTGTCGATCGAAAGCGACAACTCGACCACATACCCCGTGAGGAATTCAAGGAAGAGTGTGCCCGCCGCTTTCGCCGGCTCCATCTTGAAGTAGCGCGTGTCTTCAAGCAGCGCAGGATTGGCCGTGATTTCCGAAAGTGCGAACTGCCGGAATGCCCACGCAACCCCAAGTGCAGTCAGCACACAGATGACGGTCCATGCGATGGAGACGGCCATCTGGCGTTTCGCCTGTTGAGCAGGCGTTGCGCCCCCATGCGCAAGTCGCTCGATCACGAAGAGATCCAGTGCGAGCAAGACCACAACTCCTCCAAGGAAGGCAGCAAGGAGTGGCCAATAGTCGATTGGGCTGAAAATGGCGTAGGCGAGCAACGAAGTCCTCTCGGCAAATCGGGCGCGCAGTGTAGGGGGAGGAACCTGCCCCGTTCGCTCGTCGGACACAGTTGCAGAGTGAAGTTTGAGAAAGCATGGGTCGATGCCGACGCGGCGCTGCATTGCCAGCGTTCTAGGAGGCCGGTGATGTGTTCCAACATTTTCCTTTGTCGAACTCTCTTCCCACAAGTGCTACCGAGCCATCGGGGCGTCGTTGGTTACGCACTCACCGCTGCTGTTGCTGTTGCGACGCCTGCGTTGGCGCAAGACGAAACCTACGCGGGCGTCACCGACAGTCTGGGTGCTGCGGAGTTGGTTCCAGCGGCAGCGAGCGCACTTCCGCCGATTCTTCCTGGGCAAGAGCCAGGTGCACGCGAACGGGGCGCGGTTGCGCCGACTCCGCCGCCCGCGGACGCAGCACGAGAGTGGTTTGGCCACTCAGACTGGTGGACATGGTCGCGCGGCACAGGTGACTGGGCGGGCGCGCGCAGCACGATGGAAGACGCCGGCTTCACCTTCAACGGTTCTGCCATCACCGAGTGGTCGCGCGTCTTCGCGGGCGGACTCGACAATGCAAGCGCCTTTCGTTTTCTGCTTGACTTGAACCTGACCGTGGAACTCGACAAGGTTGTTGGTCTGAAGGGCGGCAAGATTTTCGCCGACTTTCAGAATGCAGACACCGGCGTTGGTGCGCTTGTGCACGGCGGATTTCAGCCATACTCGAACATCGCCATCAACGGCAGTATCACGCAACTTTCACAATTGTGGTACGAGCAGTGGCTCTTTGATGATGTCCTTCGCGTGAAGGTCGGCAAAGTCGACGCCAATACAGAATTCGCGTACATCCCAGCCGCGGGTGGATTCATCAACGCGAGCGCAGGCTTCACTCCGACAATTTTCGCGCTGCCGACCTACCCAAATCCATCGACCAGCATCAACGCGTTTTTGTATCCAACCGACGAGTGGTACATCGGCTTTGGCGCCTATGACGGAGCTGCAACCATCGATGGCGTGCCGACCGGATCGCGTGGTCCAGCGACATTCTTGAGCGACGACCTCTCTGACGACTGGTTCTTGATTGCTGAGTCGGGTCTGACGCTCGGAGAAGCAGGATTTCTGCGAAATCTACGCATTTCCGCAGGTGGTTGGTGGCTTATTGGAGATGTCACGACTTTCGACGGCGACACAGACAACGGCACAGGCGGCGCGTACGCACTGGCGCAGTCGCGGCTGTGGACGCCAGAAGGTGTCGACTTTGCCAATGACGACGACACGCGTGGCTTGTGGGCCTTCCTACAAGGTGGTTGGAGCGACCCGAATGTCGCGCTCGCTGCGCAGCAATATGGCGGCGGGGTTTCGCTCACTGGGACATTCGCAGGTCGAGATGACGACTCCACTGGGGTCTACTGTTCGTATGTCGTGTTCGGCGACGACCCAACATCAGGTCTTGGGGATCAAGAAGTTTCGTTGGAAGTGTTTTACGACATCGCCATCACACCTTTCTTGCATTTGAAGCCTGATTTGCAGTGGTTCCACGACCCGTCTGGCGATGACTCGATCGACGACTCCCTTGTCGGAACATTGCGGCTCACGATCACATTCTGAACTTTGAGTGATTGCTCAGACGCATCACTGAGGAAGCGCACATGCATATTTCAACACGACTTGCTTTCGGATTCGCCGCCACTGGTACGCTCGTTCTTGCCTGCGCCTCAGCAGGATGGTTCGGCGCGCGTCATGCCCAGCAGTCGATCAGGCAACTTGCTGGGCCAGCGTGGAACACGGCGAATGGTGCCATGGAATCTGCGATTGGTGTTGGCGAAGAAATGCGCGTTGTCTCTGACATGCTCGCGCGAGGCGATGCGAAAGCGCCTGCGCTGCCTGAGCTTGAAAACGAAACAGACGAAGCACTCGAAACCGCACTGGCAACAGGCTTGATCGATGCGTCGCTTGCAAATCGCGTCGATGCGCTGCGGAAGACGCATCTTGAAACAGCGAAGCGCCTCGCGAGTGCGCAACTGTTGTGGGCAGAAAGTCGCACGCGGTTCGATCAAACCACTGCGGAGTTCGTTGCATTCGGACGCCGTGTCGAAGAAATTGGCGATGGACAAGTAGAGAAAATCGAGACAAATCCCGATCAAGCGTTCACATGGAATGGCGGACTTTCGACTGCATGGGAAGCTGCAGACGGCGGTATGGAATCGAACATTGGACTCTTGACTGTGCTGTATCACCTGCAGCGCGCGGTCGCAGGTGAACCACTCGATGCCTGTCGCGCAGGTATGGACGAGGGACTCGGATTCCAACGCGAGGCCTCCGAAGGCATGCTCGCGACTGGTGCGTTTGATATTCCGCTTGGCGACGGCGCGGCCGAAAAAGTAAGCGATCGCTATCGCGCGCACTTCGTCAAGTTTCAAGATGAGTTGTCGACCTTCTTTGCAGCGACGGTCTCGCGTCGTGAAGCGGAAGCGGCGTATCGCGCAGCGTCCACAGCGCTTCTGACAGAAATTGCGCAGTTTGAAGCAGCTGGCGATCACGCGATGGAATCACAAGCGGCGGTTGCAGCAAGTGGCGCACGATCAACAGCCTTGTTTACCGCAGGCCTTGGCGGCGTCGCGTTGTTCCTCTCGATTGGATGTGCATGGCTGATTGCTCGATCGATTGTGCGACCTCTGCGTGAAGTCGATGCAGCACTTGCAGATATTGCATCTGGCGAAGGCGATCTTTCGCGCAGACTCGATGCATCACGATCGGATGAACTTGGTTCTGTAGCGCGACACTTCAACGCCTTCGCTGAAAAGATTTCGCGAACGATTGGCGAGATTCGCACGCAAGCGCTTGAGTTGGCATCGGGCGCTGCGAAAATTGACGGGACAAGTCGCAGTCTGGCAAGCGACGCCAGTGAACAGGCTGCAACGCTTGAGCAGGTGACAGCGAGCATTGAAGAGCTCGCAGCGATGGTTTCGAAAACGGCGTCGAACTCTGGTGGCGCAGCGGATATCGCAGGAAGGGCGCGGGGCGATGCCGAAACTGGCGCCACGCGCATGAAAGATCTTGTCGCCGCGATGGATGGCATTCGGACATCGAGCGAGAAGATCGCCAGCATCATTCGCGTGATCGACGAAATTGCATTTCAAACAAACTTGTTGGCGTTGAACGCAGCCGTCGAGGCCGCGCGTGCTGGTGATGCAGGTCGCGGATTCGCTGTGGTCGCGCAGGAAGTACGAAGTTTGGCGATGCGCTCTGCAGAAGCGGCGCGTGATACTGCAGCGCTGATCGAGGAATCCGGCGAGCGTGCAGAGAAGGGCGTGCGGTTGGTCAGTGATGTTGAAGGCGTCTTCGGCCGCATCGTCGGTGGATCGCGTGAAGTTGCAGACTTGCTTACTGAGATTTCGCGCGCGAGTCACGACCAGTCGCAAGCGATTCGGCATGTCTCCTCGAGCATGCAAGAAATCGATCAGACCACACAAGGAAATGCGGCTGCAAGCGAAGAGCTTGCGGCCACTGCTGGTGAAACAAGTGCGCAAGTTGCAGCGATCTCGCAGACACTCAAAGGCTTCCGCACTTCGTGAGTGTCATCAAGTTCCTCGTAGCCACCGCGCGAAAAGCACGCGACCGAGCACGCTCACCGTTCCGAAGAGCGCGAAGCCAACGCAGGCAGCAAGAAGTACGCTCGCAAAGACTGCTGATGTCTGTGATGAACGAAGATTCGTGGTGATGAGGACCCCAAGCGGTTGGCGATCACTTCCGATGAACTCACCCGCGATGGTGCCGATGGTGGCAAGACCAGCTGCGATGCGAAGACCTGTGAGGATCGACGGCACTGACGAGGGAAGCGCAAGTTTCCACCATGTTGTGAGTCGACCTGCGCCAAGTATCGCGAAGAGTTCGTTGAGCCCTGCGTCGCGGCTTCGAAGTCCGGCAAGCGTATTCGCAATCACCGGGAAGATGGAAACGATCGTTGCGCACGCGATGATGGATGGTCGGCCATAGCCAAACCAAATCACGAGAAGCGGTGCGATCGCGATCAGCGGCACCATCTGAAAGAGGAGCGTCAGGGGATAGATGCCGCGTTCAATGATCCGGAAGAGGGAAAGCACACTCGCGAGGGTCACGCCGCTTACGGCAGCGATCAGGAATCCAAGCGATGCGCAGATCGCAGTCTCGATCGTGGCGGCGAGATAGAGACTTGGTTGTTCGCGCAGCGCGTGCACAACTGCAAGCGGTGACGGCAACAGGTAATCGCTGATGTCGAATGCGCCTTTGATTCCGGTCCACACAAGAATCGCGCCAGATGCTGTCACAATGGGAACAACGATGCCGACCGCTGGATGATCTGCAAGTGAACGCTGTGCGTCTGTGAAGCGTCGACTCATCGCGTACGCCTCTCTGCGATGGCTGCAAGCAGCGCATCGCTTGCAGTGCGCACGCATGCGCCAAGGTCATCGCGCGTCCATGTGTGGAGATCGCGTGGGCCGCTTGGTGTTGCGATCTCTGCCACAATCGCAGCAGGACGCGGGCTCAGCACCACAATGCGTTCCGCAAGAAACGCAGCTTCGGGAATCGAATGTGTCACAAGTACAGCTGTAAATCGTTCGGATTCCCACAAAGTGCGCAGCGCAAGGTCGAGTTCATGTCGCGTCACCTCGTCGAGCGCGCCGAAAGGTTCATCGAGCAACAGCACGCGTGGTCGTGAGACAAGAGCGCGAGCAATCGCAGCGCGCATTTTCATTCCACCAGAGAGTTGGTGTGGAAATCGCCCAGCTGCGTCAGCAAGTTGCATTCGCTCAAGCGCTTCGAGCGCACGCGCTCTGCGTACGGCCAACGATTCGCCTTGCAATTCCAGTGGCAAAGCAACAT
This sequence comes from Limnohabitans sp., assembly GCA_030054275.1. Lineage (GTDB taxonomy): Bacteria > Planctomycetota > Phycisphaerae > Phycisphaerales > SM1A02 > QWPT01. The sequence goes on from JASGCF010000091.1 coordinate 6,253, forward strand.
TCTCAAGAACACTTCGCCACGGAAGCAGTCGAGGCTCCTGAAATGCGAAGCCCATCGTTGCATCACTTGCGTGGGTGAGCGCGCTGCCCGTTGTTCCGCCACGCGTGGGGGTGTCGGGGGCGTCGGGGGTGTCGTCAGAATTCCGTGCGAGCCTCTCGAGGCCACCGATCAAGCGCAGGATCGTCGTCTTGCCGCAGCCAGACGGCCCAACAAGCGCCGTGAACGATCCGGCGGGGATCTCAAGCGAGACATCGCGAACGACCTCGACAGCGCCAAACGCATGCGACACATGCTGCAGTCGGATCGCAGGCGGCAGTTGGGAGATCTTGGACGCAGAATCTGGCATGTGCGTTGCGGGTTTGGGTGGATTCGTTCGTCTCGTGCGGTTGATAGATTCGCCGCGCGAGTGCGCCTCCCGCATGATGCGCACCTGCGCAAAAGTGCATGGACACCTTACACTCTGTGGATGATTCGATTTCGTGCGTGTCTTTCATGGGCGGTGCGCGCCGTCTCCGTTGTGGCGGCTGTTCCGATGGTGGCTCTCGGCTTCCTTTTGGCGAGTTGCGACAACGCGGATTCCGACGGCAAGCGAGGGACTGCGGCTGCGTCCGATGTCGCCGCTGTTCCGAAAACAGTGGTGAAGTTGCAACTCAATTGGCTGCCCGAACCGGAGTTCGGTGGGTTTTACGCGGCGCAACTGCAAGGCATCTTCGAGAAAGAGGGCCTCGCCGTTGAGATCGTTCCAGGTGGGCCGAACATTCCGGCGCCGCAACTCGCAGCAAGTGGAAAGGTGGATTTCGCCATTGTGTCGGGGCCCCAAGTGGTCGAACTGGCCGAGCAGGGCGGTGATCTTGTAGCGCTTTTCGCTGTGTATCAGGGCAATCCGATGGGTGTCATGGTGCACGCAGCGTCGCCGTACGAAACGCTTGGCCAACTTTGGGAGTCGAATGCGACCGTTGCGATGGAGCAAGGGCTTGCGGAGTTCGCGTGGCTCTCGAAGGCGTACGCAGGTGGAAAGTTGCGCATGGTTCCGTGGGGCGGAAATCTCGCGCAGTTTGCAAGTGACCCTTCGCTTGCATGTCAGTGCTTCATCACCGCTGAACCGGTTTCCATGGAATTGCAAGGTGTGAAGACGCGCGTCTTCCGTATCGGTGAGAGTGGGTTTGATCCTTACAACGCGATCGTCGCGACGAGCCGAGCGTATTACGAAAAAAACAGAGCGACCTGCGTTGCAATGGTGCGGGCGTGTGCCGCAGGTTGGCGTGCGTATCTCGACGACGCGGGTCCTGCGAATGTCGCGATGAGCGCGCTCAATCCGGGCATGTCGAAGGAAGCGATGGATCGCGCCGCGGTGGTGCAACGCAATTTGATTGAGACGGATGAAACCAAACGCGTTGGTCTTGGTGGCATGCGGCTTCCGCGATGGGAGGAGACAGTGAAGCAACTTGTCGAGATTGGTCGCGTGAAGAAGCCACCAAGTGCTGATGCACTTTTTTCTTGGGATATGACTGCGAACACAGCGCGTTGACCGAGGAGCGATTCGTGTATCCGCAACGCACGATTCTTCATGTCGATATGGATGCGTTTTACGCGTCGGTCGAGCAGCGTGATGACCCAGCGCTGCGTGGAAAGCCCGTGCTTGTTGGTGGCCGCGAAGGACGCGGAGTCGTCTGTGCTGCGAGTTACGAGGCGCGAAAATTTGGGTGCCGCAGTGCGATGCCGATGTCACACGCGATGCGGCTTTGTCCGCAGGCGATGGTCGTGCAACCCGACTTCGCGAAGTACACGGCTGCATCGCGCGCGATTCGAGTCATCTTCGAACGCTATTCGCCGGAAATCGAGCCGATTGCTCTCGATGAAGCCTTTATCGATGTCACGGCGTCACTCGCGATTTTCAAAAATGGTCGCGCGATCGGAGAAGAGATTCGCCTTGCGGTGAAGCGAGAACTCTCGCTCACATGTTCGGTTGGTGTTGCGCCAAACAAGTTCGTCGCAAAGATCGCGAGCGACCTCGAAAAACCCGATGCGCTCGTGGACCTCATGCTTGCACCCGACGCGCTTGCGGCTCGACTCGCGTCGCTTCCGGTGGGGCGAATGTGGGGCGTCGGGCCAGTCACCGCGCAGGAACTTGCGGCGCGCGGATATGCGACATTCGGTGACTTGCAGCGTGCCGGAGAGCGGCAGTTGGCGCTGTACTTTGGCGATGCGGGTAGGTCGTGGTGGCGGCTTTCACAGGGACTTGATGACCGCGCGGTTGAGTCGGATCGTGTGGCGAAGTCGGTCGGTGAAGAGGAGACATTTCACGAAGATCTCGTGTCGGTTTCGCAGGTTGAGGAGCGCTTGCTCGCGCAGGCAGATGAAGTTGCGCGGCGATTGCGGGCGAAAGAACTCTTCGCGAAGACGGTGTCGATCAAGATTCGCTTCAGCGACTTCGAAACGCATACGCACGAGAAGACGCTCGCGATTGCAACCGATCAAACGGTCGAGTTGCGCGAGGCGGCGCGGAAACTGTTGGCGAGTTTCGCAGCGAAGCGTTGGCGGGCGGTGCGGCTGTGTGGATTTGCGGCGACACGCGTGGTTGAATCGCCGGGTCAGTTGCCGCTTTTTGGTGATGGCAAACGCGAGAAACTCTCGAAGCTTGACGGTGTGCGAGATCGGATCCGCGAGCGATTCGGCTGACAACATCAACATGGTGCCTGACACATGCCATGCAGTGCCTGGCACAGAACGGCACATACCAAGCACCAACGCCATCGCGCTGCAAGCTCCTTGTCCAAAGGGAATTGCGTTTCACGGTGAGAGGTGTCTGGCAGGTGCCATGCAGTGCCTGACACAGCACGGCACGTGTCAGGCACCTCTTTAAGAGCCGAGCAGTTTGATCAGATCCGTTGCCGTCGCGATCCCAAGCGGTGTCTCCTCGGCCCGTCCCCGCTCGGTAATGATCACAGCCTCGAGGCGCGGATTTTTCGACCACAGTGAAAGCGCCTCGTCCGCACTCGCAGTTCGTGGAAGCAGCGCAAACTCGTCCTTTCGGTGATCGCGTGCCAACGCTTCACCAACTGTAATCGACGCGATCGCACAGATGATCCGTTCCCCCTCGCTCCCTGCGGGCACGCGCTCGTCGAGTCGTCCTGCCGGCGCACGCGGCACGGTCACCGTCGTACGCGGAACTCCCGGTACAGCGCAGGACTCGATGTCATGCGACGCAATCCAACGGACGATGCCGCTCGCGGTCAACAGCGCGATCGTGCGGCCATCACGGCGCACAGGAAAGCGCACCACACCCTTGTCGCGGATCAGCCCAAGCACCTTGCCCAATCGATCGTCTGCAGCAACCGTCACGACCTCTTTCGCAGCAAGCGTGCGCAGTTGTACCGGCGACTGTAGTTCTTCATCGATCGCTTCAAGTCGTACGACCGTCGCCTCGGTTGGAACAGCGATGTACTCGGTTTCGCCGAATCGATTGTGCACCAGCGCATTTCGGAGTTCGCCTACTTCAAGCAGAAAATCGAGATGACGGCCAAAGTGCCGCCGCTCTGCAGCGAGTTGCCGCACATACGACGCGTAACCTCTCCGTCGACCATCGCGCGGCTCATCAAGAATGCGCTGCATTTCGCGGTCTATGCGGTTGTATGCACCTTCGAATCGCGCGATGCGTGCGCGATCGAGGTCACTTGGATTGCCGTTCACGCGTGGCGTGTCGGTCGACATCATTCCTCCACTGGTCTTCTACCACTCTCGTTGACGGCATCGGATGGTGATGCGCCACTCGACTTCGTTTGATCTCGTCGAACTGCAGCAAGTGCGCGTTTCTTCACAGCCGCAAAGCGCTTTGCAAGATTTCCTGACTCGCTCGGATCGCCGAAGTTGGGATCGATCGCAGCCAAGCGGTTGAGTCGTGCAAGGATCTCGGTTGCGCGCGGAGC
>JASGCF010000092.1 GCA_030054275.1 Limnohabitans sp.
CCGAGCGCTGCAAACTGATCGAAACCTTCGAGCGCCAAAATCATGCCGATGAATGCACCCGTGATTGCCACAACAATTACGCTTGCTGCACCAACCGAGTAAAGCTGTGGGCCGATTTGCCGCCACCGCAGCCAACTCATTGGATCGGTGCATGCAATCCGCAGCGCGTTCGTCGCAAATGCAGAGAATCGCCCGAACTGATCGAGCGTGATGATCGCGGAGTGACCAACACTACCAAGTGCCTGCAAGAATGCCATGTCAGGGAAGGTATACGCGCAAGAGTGCGAGCGATGCGGCGTGCAGACGAATGTCTTCGAGCGACACAAAGAAACCGGCCGCGGGGGTGAGCCGCGGCCGGAGATTCCTGCAGAGAATGGACGCTCTTCAGCGCTTACGGGCGTGAACCCTTACGGGCATGGACCCCATGCACCGAGGAGGCTCGAGAGATCGGCCGCATCAACTGCGCCCGAACCATCGATGTCGCCGTCACCAGCGCCGCCCCAGTTGCCAAGGAGCAGCGCGAGGTCAGCAGCGCCAACCGCGCCATCGCCATCGAAGTCGCCCGGGCATGGGGTACCTGTCTCGTAGGTGCAACCCTTCACGCCCGCACCCGGAGTTTCGGTTCCGGCTGGGGCTGTGGCTGGGTCGAAGACACCGATCGTGTACACGCTGTCACCAGGGCAGAACGAGATCTGGCTTGGCACGAAGCCATTGGCGTCTGGACCGACGCGAACATCGCCGTACGCGTACTCGGTGTTCACCGGTGGCACCGCAGCGCTTTCGATGAATGCGATCGACGCATTCATGCTCGTCCACGGGGTCACATCGAGCGTGCCGTCATCGTTCGTGTCGAGGTCTTGACCGACCGCTCCAGTGAATCCGAAGACGAGCATGTGGGTGACATTGTCCGAGTTCTCGAAGATGTCGTTCGTCGAGGTGATCGAGAGATCCGGCGTCGCACCACCCAAGGTGAATGTCGAACGCGCAGCGAGGAAGAATCCATCGGCTGGGATGACGCTACCTTGGAGGTTGATGACGGTCTCGACCACACCAGAGCCAGCAGCAGCAGCGCCATCACCGATCACGATGTACGAGAGGCCGTTGAGCAGGGTGCCTGGCTCTCCGTACAACTCGAAGTACTCGTCGTTGTCGGTATTGATCTGATCAATACGCGCTTCGGTGATGATGACTTCTGGAGCAGTTCCTGGCACGAAGCAGGTCAGCAGAGCCTGATCTGCGCATGCCTGATCCCAATCGACTTCGCAGCATGTGACATCGAGACGGCAGATTGCATCGCAGCAATCGCTGTCGCTACAGCCTGGCGTTCCGTGTGCTGTGTAGCACGATGGAGCCTTCGGATTGCCGCAGGCGTATGCCGGTGGGCAAACGGTGTTTGCGGCACCTGGCGTACCGAAGCCGGTCGGATCAGCTGGATCAAAGCGGCCGAAGCCCCACGAACCATCCGCGCACTTCACGATGTGCGGAGGGAAGCCGAAGTAGTTCGGGCCCGCTGTGTTCGCCGAGTAGGCGCAGCGACCGTCGTTGGCAAGCACCGAGACAGAGTCGATGACTGTATCCCACGGCGTACCGTCGAGGGTGCAATCGTCGTTGGCATCGCCATCGACATTGAGAAGCTGCAGGAAGTTGAAGACAAGGAAGTAGGTGACGGTGTCACCGTTCTCGAAGTTCAGCGATTTCGTCGCATCAGCGGTGCCGAGCGTGAAGGTCGACTCAGCGATGAGCGCGTAGCCGTCCTTCGGAATGGTGACGCCGTTCAGCGACACCACAGTTTCAAAGATGCCGTTGTCGTTTGCACCGTCACCGACGATCACAAGCGACACGCCGTTCAGGCTCGTGCCTGGGGTGCCCTTGATCTCGATGTATTCATTCGGGTCGGTGTTGGACGGTTCATCGATGCGAATCTCGGTGATTTCAAGCACCGGTGCAGTGCCAGCCTGCAGGCAGGAGGTGCGCGCTTGATCAACGCATGCTTGATCCCAATCCACAGAGCAGCAGGTTGGGTCAACGACGCAGACAGCGTTGCAGCACACCGGATCTACGCAACCTGGGGTCGCGTGCACTGCATGGCAGTTGGCAGCGCCAGGGCCGCAGGTCGTGCAGCCAGCATTTGCGGCGCCCGCTGTGTCAGCAATCGTCTGACCAGGGTTTCCGAACGGTCCAATTTGCCAAGTGCTGTTTGGGGTGCAACGGAAGGCGTGGCCCGGGACAAAAGTGCCATCTGGACCAACGCGGTTTGCGCTGTACCACCACTCAGCACCTGCGGCAGGAGCGCTGCCTGAGCTCACCGTCAAGGCGACAGAGTCGACGATTTCAGTCCACGGAGTGATGTCGAGAACGCCGTCGTTGTTGGTGTCGAGATCGGTGTTGATCGCACCAGTGAACCCGCGTACCAAGAGGAAAGTGACATTGTCACTGTTCTCGAAGTTGAGCGGATTGGCAGGCGTTGCTGGCAGCACGAGGTCTGCGCCGCCGAAGGCACCAGTCCAAGTTGACTCTGCAACCACAAAGAAGCCGTCGCCCGCGATCGATTGACCCGCAAGCGATGTGATGCTTTCGAGGACACCCGAGCCCTGAACGGCGGTGCCATCACCAACCACGATCATGGTGAGGTCAGCGATGCTTTCACCAGCGCCGCCCTTCAACTCGAAGTACTCGTCGTTGTCTGTGCCTACTTGGTCGATACGAACTTCGTTGATCACGATGCCTTGCGGCACGCATGTTTGATTCGCTGCACCGGGGCTATCGATCCCAGCGAGGGGATCGATCGAGCCGATGATCCACTGTGGCGTATTCGCGCAGCGCCACGCGGCTGCAGGCTGTTCACCCGCGTCTGGACCAACGGTGGTTGCTGAGTAGAAGTAATCACTGTCGATACCGTTCGGAGTCGCGTTCGAGAGGAACGCAACGCTCGAAACGATCGAAGTCCACGGCGAAACATCCAAGGTTCCGTCGTCGTTGGTATCGAGTTTGTCGCCGACATTGCCCGTGAAGCCGCGCACGAGAAGCACGGTGACATTGTCGCCGCCTTCAAGGTTGAGATTCGTGATGAGGTTCGCACCCGCAAGCGAGAAGGTCTTCTCTGCAATCACGAAGAATCCGGTCGAACCGACAGAAAGCCCGTCAAGGCTCACCACGGATTCGATCACGCCGTTCTGCTGACCTGGCAACGCGAAGTCATCGTCACCGATGACAACCACCGACACGCCAGCAAGCGACTCGCCGGAAGCGCCGGCGATTTCGATGTACTCATCGAAGTCGGCTCCCGGTTGCTCGAGGCGGATCTCATTGAGACGAAGTGGGGCGTCTGCCATTGCGACCGCCGCAAACAGCGACGGAAGAAGGACGACACCCGAAATGGCCAATTTGCGCATCGGTACTTGCTCCTGCTCTCTCGGATGAATGGCTTCTCTGCCGAGGCCCGATTCCAACGCCCTCAGGCGCTGAAAATGCGGTGGGACTGCAGATCGAACCAGCAGCGATCTTCGTGATCCAATTCGGTTCGATCCAGGCCCCGGAATGATCTGCCGGGTGTGTACACAGCCCCAACTTGGGGCAGGCCGAGTGTAATTCGGGCCTTTCCCAAGTCGAATGTTCACCTCGGAAACAACCTGAATTCACGGGAATCGAATTGTGAAGTCGTCCGATAAATAAATCAGTGAGGTGAAAGAAAGGACCGGAAAGCGGGTGCTCTCCGGTCCAGTCGATTTCGTTCGATGTGCTTCGCGTGTGCCAAGTGCGTTCAGGGTGCGACTCACGCGGCCCGACTGTCGGCGGGCCCGACAGTACTGACTTGGCCCACTTGGCTTACTTGGCTCACTTGAAGTTCTCTTCGCTCTCGACGGCAGTCTTCACAGGCGTGGTTTGCTTGGTCGAAGGCGACGATTCTCCGGATCCAGAGGCCATGCTTGCGCCGGACGGCATCGGGGTGAGGAACACCTCGACCCGACGATTCTCAGCATTGCCGCGAGCGCCGTTCTCTGCAATCGGACGGAACTCGCCGTACCCAGCAACCATGAAGCGGTTGGCACCGACGCCGTCCGAGACGAGTGCGTCGCGCACCGAGATGGAGCGGTGTGCAGAGAGGTGCACATTGGTTGGGTGTGCTGCGATGGTCTGTGCGCGCTTGATGGCGACATTGTCGGTGTGACCGACGACGCGCACTTCCAAGTTGCGTGCTTCACCATTGTTGAGAATGGAGGCGAACTGCTTCAGCACGCCTTCAGCCTTCGAGGTGAGTTTCGCGCTGCCAAGATCAAAGGTCACATCGCTCTTGAAGCGAAGCATGCCCAAACGCGCGTCGAACTCGAAGATATCTGGATTGTTGCGCGCCAGTTCTTCGAGCACAACATTCACAGACTCAGGAAGCGGATTCATCGAACCGAGTTGCGCGAGCAGTGATTGATAGCGCTTTTCCAGTTCTTCGAGTGCGCCACGATCGCCGCCAACCATGTTCTTGGCAGCTGCCAAATCAGCAGCAGCCTCCGCCAATTGCTTGCGCAACATTTCTTCGTTCGCGCGCGAAGTCGTGTAATCGTTCTGAAGTTGCAGCAGTTGCTGCTCCTTGCTGCGATACGCGCTCATGAGATCGTCGTACTGATTTTGCGGAACGCAGCCCGCAAGTACTGCGAGCGAAATCGACGACAGAAGTGCGGGACGAAACAACGACGAAATGCGAGTGTGCGATGGCATAAGGCTTCCTACCTGTGCGAGGTTCCTACACGAGCAATGTGGTGTCTCGAACACCAATGCTGCAGAGAGCATGCAAGGATGCGAGAACGCAAGCGGCAATTCCTGCGCGGCGCGATTGTAAAGAAAACTTCCGAGTGCGGGGGAGTCTTGGCGCGGACGATGCTCCCGAAATCTCGAGGCCCGACTCTGAAGGCGTTCGCTGCATTCCACCCAGCCGCAACAAACAAGCCGCCACAAACGAGCCGCGACAAACTAGCCGCGACAGAGCCGACGCGACAACACTTCGGGCGCAAAAGCCTCGTCGAAGTCGTAGACGCCAGCGAAATCATCAAACGAATCCTCGTCGGATTTGGACATCACGCCCGCCTCGATCAACGCGTACACGATCCGACCGAAGTCCTCTGTTCGCAGGATGTTCCAATGCCGCAGCACCGCCGGTGCGAGCATCCCGTAGCGGTCGAACGCGAAATCTCGCAGCCCAAGCGACAACTGTTGACCCGTGATGTGCCGCGACTGGGTTGGATGGAGCCCGCCCGCGTGAGCGTGCACCATGATCCGCTCGACCGTGAACCCGAGACCCTCGCGGACGAAATCAAACGCTTCCCGAGGATACGGGCCCGCGTTCTGCAGGACGACAGGCCAATTGATGTCATGGCTCAGACTGTCGTGACTGCCGTCCAGGTGAATGCTCTGGTTCGTCTGAAGTTGGTCGTCTTCTGGATCCATGAAAAGCCTTCGGAGGAAACGCCAATGTGGAGCAACTCGCGTGCAGGCGCCGAGTGTAGCGGGTTCGGAGCGCCCAGCCCAAGAAGTATCGGCAGGGCGCGCGCATTCTGTTGAGGGACTGCGCAACTGCGGCCGCGGGCGCAGCATGATGCGTTACTCTTCGCGGCATGTCGAACGCAGAACGCACGGATGCGAAGCGCGATGATGCCCGCACACCCATTGGTCATGACGCTGGTGACAAAGCGAGTGGCGAATCGAGTGGCGACGCTCGTCGCGAGCCCCGCGAAAGCGGCATGCGAGGCCTCCACATTTGGCAGATTCAGTCGATTCGCGATCTCTTGGTGATTGCAGCCGTCGCAGGCACTGTGTGGATTGGTTACACGCTGCGCACGGTCACGGTCCCGCTGTTGATCGCGTTGACGCTTGCCTATCTGTTCGAGCCCGTCGTCGCGCGCCTCGCGCAATGGAAGCGCATGAATCGCCCACTTGCTGTTGGGTGCATCCTCGCGCTCCTTGGCGGCGCGCTGACCTTGATGGTCGCGATCGTCGTGCCTCTCGCCGTGGGGCAAACGCTTTCGTTCGCGAGCAGTCTGCGCAGCGGTAAGTATGACGGCTTCGTCGAACGCGCGATGACCGTGGTGCCTGAAGAGTACCGCGCAGACGCGCGCGAATGGGCCGATCGCATCATCCACCCGCGTTCAAGCGAAGAGCGTGCGTCGCACGAGGAACAGACCACCGAGAGCGATGTCTCGACGGCCAACACAACCGCATCCCAGACGGCGGACTCTGCAAATGCTGCAGCAGAAAAGCAGGCGAGTGCTGCAGCAGAAAAGCAAGCGAGTGCTGCAGCAGAAAAGCAAGCAAGTGCTGCAGCGGCTGCGTCCGTCGAAAAGTTCCCAGTGCTTCCGACAGCAATCACAGAGGTAAGCCTCGACAATCCGGTGGTCACGCTTCTTGGTGCGGGCGCTGGGCAGGTGTATGGATTTGCGCTTGGACTCTTGCAACTTGGGCTTGTTGCATTCCTCATTCCGTTCTACTTCTACTACTTCAGCGTGTATTGGCCAGCGATCGTTGGCTTCTTCGCATCGCTTGTGCCGGATGAGCACAGTTCGAATGTCGCCTCAATCGTTGCCGAGATGGATCGTGCCGTTGCAGGTTTTGTGCGCGGTCGCATTGTGATCTGTGTGATCATGGGTGTGCTCTTTGCGATTGGTTGGCAGGTCTGTGGTGTTCCTTACGGCATCGCGCTTGGCCTTCTGACAGGCGCGTTTTCGATCGTTCCTTATCTCGGCGGGATTGGCCTGCCATTCGCTGTCGTGTTGCTTGCCGCTGATCAGTTTGCCCTCGATCCATCGCAGCGCATGGCTTTGTGGGGCATGCTCGTTTGGCCGACAGTGGTGTTCGTGACGGTGCAAACAATCGAGGGATACTTGCTCACGCCGGTGATTGCGGGCAAGGCGACCAATCTCGATCCAGTGACGATCGTTGTTGCGATTCTCGCAGGCGGATCGATCGCAGGTATCTACGGCATGCTGCTTGCGATTCCGATCGCTGCGTGCGGCAAGATCGCTGCGCGTCGACTGCTCCTGCCGCGCATTCAAGATTGGGCACGAGGCAAAGTGGCGGATCCACTTCCGATTGCACGCGACTAACCAAATTCCCTGCGTCCACAGCGCTCTCACGAAGGCACATGCTCTATGAAATGCTCGACACTGCTTGCCGGACTCCCGCTGCGCGTTGTTCGCGACGCCGATCCAGACATCTGGAGTCTTACCGAAGATTCGCGCCGAGTGAAGCGGGGTGCGCTGTTTGTGGCGCGCGGCGGAACGAAGCAGGACGGCAGCGCATTCATCATGGATGCAATTCGCGCGGGTGCCGTGTGTGTCGTGGCGCCTCGTGGAACTCAAGTCATCGAGCCGCTGCCACCGGGCGTTGTGTGGTGCGAAGCAGATGACACTCCGTTGATCGCAGCGCTTGTCGCCGAGCGATTCTTCGGTCAGCCGACGCGCTCGTTGGCCTTGATGGGGGTGACGGGTACGAACGGAAAAACCACGATCGCATACCTCGTGCAGCAACTGCTCGCACACGCGGGAAAGCGTTGTGGACTCATCGGAACGGTCGAGATTGACGATGGTGCGAAACGAACTGCATCATCACTCACCACGCCGCCAGCGATGGAGTTGTCGGAGTTGTTCGCGCGCATGGTCGACCATGGTTGCGTTGCGGCTGCGATGGAGGTGTCGAGTCACTCGCTTGATCAGCGGCGCGTGGCTGCGCTTCGGTTCCAAGTTGGAATTTTCACCAATCTCACCGGAGATCACCTCGACTACCACGGCACCATGGAGCGTTACGCAGCGGCGAAAGCAGTGCTCTTTGGAATGCTCGATGAACACGGAACCGCGGTGATCAATATCGACGATCCGTGGCACCGCTTCATGTTGCCGCCCAGTGCGCGCCTGTTGCGCGTGAGTCTGAAAGATGCGTCGGCGGAGTGCTTCGGGACCGTGCATCGCATGGGGCTTTCCTCGATGGATGTGACTTTCCGTGGTCCGTGGGGAACGCTGGAACTGACACTTCCGCTTGTTGGTGCCCACAACGCGATGAATGCGTTGGAGGCAACCGCTGCTGCGTGGGCGCTTGGAGTTTCGGCGGAACAACTCGGTCGGGCACTGCTTGTGTGCCAAGCGCCGCCTGGTCGACTGCAACCGGTCGCACTTGGTGGGTCAACTCCGGCGGACGGATTCAGCGTGCTCGTTGACTACGCACACTCCGATGATGCGCTCGCGAATGTGCTTCGCGCGCTGCGCCCGACTGTCCCCGCTGGCGGCAGATTGCGTGTGGTCTTTGGTTGTGGCGGCGATCGAGATCGAACCAAGCGGCCACGCATGGCCAAAGTCGCGTGTGATGGCGCGGATGGTGTCATCGTGACAAGCGACAATCCGCGTACGGAAAATCCAGAAGACATCATTCAGGAAATTCTGGAAGGCGTACCTGTCGAGGCGCGGCATCGCGTCGAAGTGGAGCCGGACCGCGCGCGCGCGATTGCGCATGCTGTCTCCACCGCACGCGAAGGCGACATCATTCTGATCGCTGGGAAGGGGCACGAGGACTACCAAATCATCGGCACCGAGAAGCGGTCGTTTGATGATCGGCGCGAAGCGGAAGCTGCCTTGCGTTCGCGCCGTGGAGGATGAGTGGCCGGATTGCTGTGTTTGACGAGATGATGCAAGCATCGCGCGTTTGCGCCGCGCAGAGATGGAGTGTTCGTGGCAAGCGCGTTTCAAGTGCACTGTCCGTCGTTTCAATCGTTGGTCCTGGCGACTCGCTGCGAAGTGTTGGCGCGTCCCGCGCGTGATCCGTCGTCGCTCACGACCGACACACGCGACGAACTGTCTGGTGCTTGTTTCGTGGCACTCAGGGGTGAGCGATTCGACGGCCACCAGTTTCTGGAGCAGGCCGCGCAGCAGGGCGCAGCGCTTGCGGTGGTCGAACGCGCGCCGGACAGCGCGGTGATGGCGCGGCTTCCTCAGGGGTTCGGGCTTCTTCGCGTGTCATCGACCCGCGCTGCGCTCGGCGCGATCGCGCATGCATGGCGCACAAGTTTGCGTGCGCTGCGTGTGGTGGCTGTCACTGGAAGCGCTGGGAAAACCACAACGCGTCGATTGCTTGAAGGCATGCTCGCCGAGGTTGGCCCGACGCAGGCAAGCGCGAAAAGTTTCAACAACGACATCGGCGTTCCGCTCACACTGCTTTCGACACCAGACGCGTGTCGTTTCCTCGTGGCAGAGATCGGAATGAATCATCCGGGCGAAATTCTTCCGCTCACCGAGATGGCGATGCCAGAGGTAGCGATCATCACACTCGCAGGTCGAGCGCATCTCGAAGGGCTTGGTTCTGTGGAGGCAGTGGCGAAGGAGAAGGCTTCGATTTTGGCCGGCACTTTTGCGCACGGCGTGGGTGTGGTCAATGGTGACAATCCATCCCTCATGCACGCGGTGCGCGAACTGGTCGATGCTGGGCGGGCTCCGGAGCGGATCGTGACCTTCGGGCAGTCTCCTGCATGTGACTATCGTCTTCTCGCGCGCGAACAGGGCGCGAACGAACAACGCATCGAGATTCGATTCCGCCGCCCCGTGGCGCCGTCGCTTGAGGCGACTGACGCAAGCGAAGGCGAGAGCATGATCGAAGTCATTGGGCGTCGGACCCGTGGTGCAACCGAGACGCTGTCGTGCACGCTGCGGATGTCCGGTGAGCACAATGCGCGCAACGCGGTCGCTGCGTTCGCCGCCGCCGTCGAGATGGGGGTGGCACCTGAGGTTGCAGTCCGCGGCCTTGCGACGGTTGCTGCAGCGGATATGCGGCTTGAGCGCATCGAACTTGCTGGCCGCACGATCTACAACGATGCGTACAACGCCAACCCGGACGCGATGATCGCGTCGCTTGCGGCGTTTTCAGAACTCGCCCGAGATGCCGTGCGGCGCGCTGCAATTCTTGGCGAAATGCGCGAATTGGGGGAGGGTGCGCGTGGGTTTCACGAAGAAGTGGGCGAATACGCTGGGCGGACGCTGTCCGCGCGCGACGCCCTCGTTGCGGTTGGACCGCATGCGGCTGCGCTGGTCGCGGCTGCGCGGCGGGTTGGATTTACGGGCGACGCGCTGCATGCGGAAGTCTTTGACGACGCGCTTGCACTTGAGGCGGCGCGGTTCCTTCCGGCGGGAACTGCTGTGCTGCTCAAGGGC
>JASGCF010000460.1 GCA_030054275.1 Limnohabitans sp.
CTCAGCCCTTTGGATTCGGAGAGCTGCAGACCGAGCCCCGTGGGACTAACCTACGTCCATGGGATCATCGACGGGAAGATTGACCATGCCAAGTAAACCGAGCCGCTCTGCACGCGGGGCCGAGAAAGCACCCAATGCATGTGAAAAGAGGATCGCATGACGAACGCACGCGAAGGCGCTGTATTGGTTGGCCTTGATGTCCATGGCATCCAGAGTTTCCTCTTTGCGACGTCCAAACTGAAGGAGGTCATTGGCGCATCCCGCATCGTCGACGACTTCACGGGTAGCCAGGCGGATGATGTACCGATCGAATCGCTCAAGGCGCTTGGCCTCCAGCCAGTTCAATCCGGCAAGCCGAACGGTGATCGGTGGTACCTGCCGGTCCGGCTTGGAGGCGGGGTCGCGAGGGTCCTGCTCCCGAACGCGGATCTTGCGCGAAAGTTCATCCGCTTGATGAGCGAATGGGCCTTGAAGAATGCTGCTGGCCTCGAGTTCGATGCCGACTGGGTCGAGTTTGACCTCAGCGGAGGTGACTTCGCGAAGGCGAATGCAGAGCTCATCGAGCGGATCAACCAGCAGCGACAGCACTCGACGCGCGGCAACGCCTTCAACGGTTTCCCATGCTGCGCACCGTGTCGCCTGACCGGAGATCCTGCGGAGGGCTACGACGGTCCCAATGAACGCCTCTGCGCATCCTCCCTTGACAAGCGCGCCTATCAATCGAGGCGGGACGATCGCTGGGCATCCGTGAAGGACGAGCCCATCCTCGAGGCATTCGAGGTTGACGATGTTCGCCGACCGTTCGTGTTCGATCTCGAGTCGATGCAGGGCGATGAGGCTTCCGACTCCTACATGGCCGTCGTCGCGCTGGATCTGAACAATCTCGGCGAAGCGAGCAAGAAGGCCGTTGGCACCAAGGCGGGCATCGAGGCACTCCATGCAACGCGTCAGTTCGTCGAGAAGGTTGCAGGCGCAACGGCCGAGGGCTTCAGCAAGGCGCTGAACGAACTTGCGAGCAACTCGGAGTCCCGCCACGAGTTCGCGGCGATCGAGGGTGTCGTCAAGCGCTGCGGGAAACTCCCGCTGCGACCGCTCGTCTTCGGCGGCGACGACCTCACGTTCGTGATGCATGCCGCACTTGCGCCTCGATTCGCAGTCACCTTGGCCCGGGCTCTTGAGGCTGCGGGCTACGCTAGCGGCGTCGGCATCGCCTTTGTGAAGACAAAGTCCCCCCTCTCGCGGGCGATCGATCTTGCCGAGGCGCTGCTCGCCAGAGCGAAGCGAGCCGGCCGCGATCAGACACGCGTCGACTTCATGCTGTGCTCGGCGGAGATTCCAGCCAACGCCCTCGATCGAGAAACCTCTGGTGATCGGCCCGCGCGCGGCCCGTACGCGCTCGAGGACTTCGAGTCGCTGGTGAAAAACGCAACGCTCCTTCACCATGAGCTCCCGAGCAGCCATGTCCGCGGGGCTGCTGACGGATTCCAGCAGAGCATCGCGAGAGGTAGGGATTTCCTCAGGGATCTGATGGAGAACATCGACCGAAGGCTTGGAGGCGGTGGCCGCGCGACGCCGGCTGCACGAGCCCTGCTCGGAGAGATTCAGAAGAGCGACAGACTCGCTGCGACCTATCTCGATTGCGTCGACCTGCGCCGCTTCATCGCGCCGCGGCCCGACCGTGGAACAGGAGCACCGCGCGCTACGCAGAAGTCCGAGGTGATCAGATGATCAGGGCCCAGCTCGTCGTTCACTGTGATTCAGAGTGGTTGGTCGGCGGAGGCGAATCGACCGTCGGCACGGCCGATCTTGCGCCCATGCTCGACGCGGAAGCGCTCCCCTTCATCCCTGGTCGAACCCTCCGCGGGCTGCTCCGCGAGGCAGTCACGCAAATTGACGACGCGTTCGGGGGGGGCTCGGGACATGCGGACCGGCTCTTCGGCACCCGAAAGTCCGGCGAAGCAACGGAGGCTGTTCAGCGTGATGGCGTAGTTCGAATCGGCGACGCGCTGCTGTCGCGAGACATTGCCGAACAATGCAAGAGCGCCGCAGACCGATGTGACCTCATTGCCACGATTCGGAGGACGGCGCTTGATCGCGAGAACCGGTCGGCGAAGCCCGGCTCCCTTCGCGAGATGGAGGTCGCGATCGCCGGACTTCAACTCGCTGCGGTCGTTGAGTGCCAGTCGAGGGCCGATCTTGAACTGCTCGCCTTTGCCATCGGCCTCG
>JASGCF010000461.1 GCA_030054275.1 Limnohabitans sp.
ACACGATGAAGGTGTTCAGCGCGAAGACTTCCTTCGGATCCCAACCCCACGGTCTACCCCACGAGTGATCGGCCCAAATCGCGCCCATCACGATGTCAGATGACCAAACTTCCCGCTGCACCATGCACTGCGGTTCCGAATCGATCGTCTGAGCAATCACCAACGACGCGCACCTCGGATGCGCTGCCAGGCTTCACTCCCGACGAATCTCGGCCGTTTGAGACGCCGCGTCGATCTCCGAAACGGGAATCAAGGTCGGACGGATCGAGACAATGTCCCGTCGCTCCGCGAGCGCACCAATGAGTCGTGCGACGCGCCACGCAGGCATCTCCCAGCGGCTCGTCCCAGCGCGATGCGTGGAGCCAATCCCATCTGACAGGTCGTCGGCGAAACCCATCTCCCGCGCGATGAGTGCAAGAACTCGTTCTTGCCACGACGACGGCACCTGCTCGCCCCATCGAATCTCAATCGGTGATGTCATGATCGAGAGCGTCGCTCTATCGGAGTGCGGAGTGCTCGCCTCTGACGCGACGATCACGGCCACTTCCAAACCCTGCGCGGCGACGAGGCGCGCGAGCGTTTCGCGGGCTCGCTCAGACTGAGCGAAAGCAGGCACCGACCAGATCGTCCACGCGTTCTCCGCGGCGTGCGTGCCCTCCGCACGCATCAAGCCGAATGCTGCCGCGACAAGATCCACCGAAGGGTCGAAACCAACAGCGTCAACCGCCGCGCCGTTCTTGGAGCCGCCTTTCAATGCAACGAGATCAAGTCGTACCGCGAGTTTCAACTGCTTGAGTGCAGCGAGGGGCAGCGTACGACCGTCGACGGCGAGCAAGCCAGACTCTGCAGTGCCGTGCTGTGCGCTTCCGAGAGAACCGAGCCCACTGTTCGGCGAACGAGTCGAACCGAGGTGCGTTGCGCCGATCGCATCCATTCCAGCATGCGTGAGCGTGTCGAACGGCGACCTCGCGCCGAAGCCACTCCCGTCATCACCCGATGCGCCGTCACGCATCGCGAACCCAAGATCACTGCACGGATTGATTCCAAACCGAAGATCGCCGCCAATCGCAGCGATCACCATCGCTGAGTCGGCAGTCGTGATGGCTCCATCGCCATTGATGTCGGAACGCACCTGATACGGATCGAACGGATCGATTTCGCTCGTACCGAGCAGCGTTGCAATCGCGCCCGCATCGTTCACAGTCACGCGACCATCGCCCGTGACATCACCCACGAGGGCAATCAGATCGAGACTTGCAGTTGCAGCGTCGATGAGATTTCCTGCGAGATCCTTCACCCCGACGAGGCGGATGCAATAGCGGAGCCCATTCGGAAGCGGCGTTGGGAAGTCCAATGTCGCAGAGAGTGCGCCAATGCCGAGCGTCGCCACACGATCCTCGGCATCGACCTTCCCTTCGTTGCCATTCGCGTCATACGCGCTCACCACGATGCTCACCGCCGCAAAGGTCGCCGGATCAATGGCTTCGCTGAATGTGACGACGAGCTTCGATACGCCGTCCGCGCGGCACTCCGATGCGAAACCTGTCGACACGAGGTCGATCGCGTAGTTGTCGGTTTCCTGCGTCGTACCGCCATGACTCTTCACAGAGCGCCATGAGAGCGCGGACGGCGACAAGCCATCCGTATCGAACACCGCGTGATAAACACCGTCTCCGCCGCGATCAAAGATATGGAGATGCCGACGCGCTTCGGGCACGGCCGTGTCGCGCGAGATGTACGAAGTTTGCCACGCGTTGTCTTCGAGTCGGAGGACCTTTCCATCACTCCGCACAACCGACAGCAGCGGTCGCGACGCGAGGAACGGATCGTCGACGCGGATGTAGCGCCAGCCGAGAACTGGAACGGCAGTGATCGTCGCCACAGAGCCTTCAACGACCACCGATGCAGCAGTCGTTGAGAGCACAGGCTCGCTCGCTCCCGACGAGAGGAACACCACATCGGGCAGCGCATCGGGCGAGAGCACGAGGTTCCCGAGGAAGTCGGGACGGTTGTCGTCGAACGGATCGTCCGCACGCACGACATGCACGAGCGAACGCACATTGGCTTCGTCGATCACTGAGAACTCTGGATCGTCGAGACCGTTGAGGTTCGACACCGTCGCGTCGTAGCGCGTGAACTCTCCCTGCAGGGTCGACACCATGAGCCAGCGCGCGACCGACACACTCGCCGGCGCGATATCACCGAGATCAACGGTGAGGCTT
>JASGCF010000462.1 GCA_030054275.1 Limnohabitans sp.
TCGTGAACTTGTTCGAACCGGTGTGCTTGAGTCACTCGGATGGCGAACGCTCAAAGTGAGCGTCATCGATGTGCTTCGCGATCATACGAAAGTCGTCGATCGCATCATCGCGGCAGCGCGCGGCGGAACATGATCGATTCATAAGGTCGCGCGGGTATCACCGCGCGCAATTCAACTCTGGGATTCGCATCGGCGAGACCGCAGTCGCGCGTACGCGCGCGCCCGCTTCTGCCGCGACAATCCACACGGGTTTTGCGGCGAAATAGCCGGCCTTTGGGAATGCGATTTCGCCAGTCACGCCAGCGTGCGGCGGAAGTGTGCGCAGCGCAGATGCAACACTCTCTCGCGTCCGACGCTCTGCAGGAACCGATTCCATCGCTCGGATCATCGCTTGCATCGCGTCGTAACCGAGCGCAGAAAACGCGGTCGGTTCTGTATTGAAACGCGCGCGGTATCGCTCGCGAAAATGCTGTGCAGCGACGGATGCACCCACACCAAACCACGCATGCGTTGAGAAGTACACAGCGCCGTCCTTCGATGCTTGCGCAACTTCCGGAATGTCGAAACTGTCTGCGCCAAGAATCGGTCCACGGAAACCCGCGCTCCGAAGCGCTGCAATCGCTGGCACAACCGAAGTTGCATTGCAGGCGATGTACACAGCGTCAAACTTCATCGGTTGGCCGACGATCGCCTTCGTATCGATCTTCGTCGCAAGGGTGAACGGGATCGCCACAACTTCGACTCGCTCAAGTCCGCGCGCGCGCGCGGCGAATGCTTGGCTCACCGCAACGGGAAAGTCACTCGTCGCCTCGAAGAGCACCGCAATCTTCTTCGCACCGAGTTGACTCTGCGCGAACTCAACCATCGCAGCGCCTTGCGCAGCGTCGGAGTAGCACGCAAAACTGAGGCGATCGCCGTTCGGCAAGCGTGCCAAACAGGGATCGGTTGCGCCGACCACAACGAACGGGGTGTTCGCTGTTGCGAACGGCGCAAAGGCGCTGCGCAACTCATCCGAATCATTGCACCCAAGCGCAGCAACTGCTGACTTCGCCGCGTCAGCAGCGCCAGCGACGCTTCCTTCGTCAACAACAAACGAAAGAACTCCAGCTTCCTCGCGTGCCAGCAGCGCTCCGTTGCGCGATGCGTTGTCAAGTTCCGCGGCCGGACCTGATCGATCAAAGACACACGCAATTCGCGACAATGCTCGGTCATCGGCTGAGTTCGTCGTCGTTCCGCTTGAAGCCATTGCACTTGACTTTGCAGCACAACCGACAAGCGATGCTGCGATGAGCGCACCGCTCGTAACAACGACACATCCGCGAAGGAGCTGGGAACCCGCACGGCACGATGCAATGATCGAAGGAAAGGTCATGTGCTGCATGGAGATTGATTTCGTGTCACTTCGCTGGATATTCGTACACGCCACGACCAGTCTTGTCGCCAAGTCGCCCCGCTTGCACGAGTTGCCGCAGCAGCGGGCACGGGAAGAACTTCGGATTTCCAAGTTCCTTGTAGAGCACCATCATGATGTCGTGGCAGACATCGAGGCCGATGAAGTCGGCGAGGCGCAGCGGGCCCATCGGGAAGTTGCAGCCGAGGAGCATGATCTGATCGATGTCCTCTGGCTTCGCCACGCCTTCCATCCAAGCGTAGAACGCTTCGTTGATCATTGGCATAAGCACGCGATTCGACACGAAGCCTGCGCGGTCGTTCGCTGGCACCGGAGTTTTTCCCATCGCCTTCGCGAGCTCGATCGTGCGCGCTGTCGTTTCTTCGCTTGTCGCGATGCCCTTGATCACCTCGACAAGTTTCATGATCGGCACCGGATTGAAGAAGTGCATGCCGATCACGCGCGGTGCGTCTTTGCCAACCACGCTTGCGATGTCGGTGATGGAAATGCTTGATGTGTTCGTTGCAAGCACCACATCCTCGCGGAAGGTCGCCTGCATCTCCTTGAAGATCTTCTTCTTCAGTTCGACATTCTCTGTCGCCGCCTCAACCACCCAGTCGGCGCCCTTCGCTTCGGCCATCGAGGTGACATAGCAGACGCGCTTCAGTGCAGCGTCGGCCGCGTCCTGCTGCATCTTCCCCTTCTCGACAAGCCGCGCGAGACTCTTCGCGTGACCGGCCTTCGCCTTGTCGAGCGCGGCCTGATTCACATCGATCTGGATCGCGTTGAATCCGGTCTGTGCGGCGGTAAGGGCAATGCCGGAACCCATG
>JASGCF010000093.1:0-1635 GCA_030054275.1 Limnohabitans sp.
GAACGCCAAGGAAGAGCTCGGCGCCGACTTGCATGGCGGTGCCGAGGTGCGCGAACGGATTCGCCTTCACCTTGAGCAAGTACTCGCCGAGTTGCTTTGAGCCGTACGCGAAGATGAACGAGTGCATGACTTCGTTCGCGCCTTCCACGATGATGTTGATGCGCGAATCGCGCCACATCCGTTCGACGTGATTCTCCGTCATGTAGCTTTCGCCGCCCATGCACTGGATGGCGTCGTTCACAACGCGATAGCCGAATTCGCTACAGAAGACCTTGCACATCGCGGTCTCGAGCATGATGTCTTCGTCGTGGCGATCGAGGAAACCCGTCGTCATGTAGAGCATCGCGTCGGCGGCGTAGACATACGCAGCCATGCGCGCGACCTTCTCTTGCATGAGATCGAACTCGCCAATCGCGCGATCGAATTGGTGACGCGACTTGGCCCACTTCGTTGCTTGCTCCATCGAGTAGCGCGCCGCACCAAGCATGCCCGCAGACAGCGTGCAACGGCCGTAATTCAAGCAAGTAAGCGCGACATTGAGACCCTTACCTTCTTTGAAGAGGAGGTTCTCCTTCGGCACCTTCACATTCGTCAACTTGATACGCGCCTGCCATGTGCCGCGAATACCGCACTTCGAGCGATTGCGGCTGAAGATGTCGACACCTTCCATGTCGGGCGTGCAG
The DNA here is from genome assembly GCA_030054275.1 of Limnohabitans sp. Taxonomy (GTDB): domain Bacteria; phylum Planctomycetota; class Phycisphaerae; order Phycisphaerales; family SM1A02; genus QWPT01. The sequence continues at coordinate 684 of JASGCF010000093.1, forward strand.
ATGAGCGCGGTGACCGCGTCCTTCGTCTTACCCGTCTTTGGATCGGTGATCTTCTGCTTCGCCATCACGGTGAAAAGGCCGGAAAGTGCGCCAGAAGTCGCCCACTTCTTCTCGCCGTTGAGGATGTAGTGCGTGCCATCGGCGCTGAGTTCGCAGCGCGTTTCTTGACCGCCTGCGTCGCAGCCGACATTCGGCTCGGAAAGACAGAACGCGCTCAGCGTTGTGCGCGCCATGAGCGGGAGGAAGCGCTTCTTCTGCTCGTCGTTGCCGAAGAGCATGACGGCTTTGCAACCGATCGATTGGTGCGCGGAGACAAGCACGGCCGTCGAACCGCACGAACGACCGAGTCGTTCGAGCACGCGGTTGTAGCTCGTGATGCCAAGGCCGAGACCGCCGAATTGCGCGGGAATCGTCATGCCAAGCACGCCGATATCGAAGAGCCGCTGAATGACCCACTGCGGGATCTCTTGCTTCTGATCGATCTCAATCGATGGGTGTTCGGTCTTCAGGTAGTGGTCGAGCGCGGCGAGGAGTTGATCGCACTTCGCAGTCTCTTCTGCCGAAACGGTCGGGTACGGAAACGCGAGATCCTCGCGGAAGTTGCCCCAGAAGACATTCTTGATGAGGCCCATCGACGACGGATCGGGTCCAAGCATTTCTTGTGCTTGCTCGATCTGCTTGCGGTCCTTCTCAGAAACATTCTTCAGGTCCTTGGCGAGGTTTGCGTTCGACATGTTGGTTCTCGTCAGGTGCTTGCGATTTCGCAGTGCTGCGAAAGTGATGGAAACGACACGATCGAGCATTTCCGCTCGATCGATCCGGCGAACCGCGCGCCGAGGAAAGGTGCCCATGATAGGTTGCCCGACGCGGGAAGGCATCCTCTCTAGCGTTGGTGGCTGTAAGTATCGCGCTCGCGTTGATTTGGGATTCGGGCCTTCAGATTTTGGGCCTT
>JASGCF010000093.1:1735-10138 GCA_030054275.1 Limnohabitans sp.
AGATTTTGGGCCTTGAGATTTGACTCTTGAGATTTGGGCCTCGAGATTCGGACTTTGGGGATTTGAGTTTGAAGGGGTCGAACTGTGATGTCGGATCGGTCGGCATTTCCAACAACGCACGCGACATGGCTCGAAACGATCCTGATCGACGATCGCGGCATGTCCGATACGCAGCGCGGCGATGTTGCGAGTGCGGCGAAAGACGCGCACAACGCGGCAAAAGCGCGTTTGCATGTCATGGAGCGCTACGCGGCGCCACTTGAGATCTTCGTGAAGGGATCGAGTCTCGCGCGACTTGGCGAGCCCGCGGAATTGGTCAACGGGTTTTTCGCAGCTCGGCTCTCGGACGCAAACTACCTGCGCGCGTGGCCGCGAAGTGGCATGCGCTTTCGTCGTTGGTTGATGAACGGCATGTTGTTCTACGGTCAGGGCATCGCGCGCGATCGTGCGCGGGCGGCTGCGCGTGGTGCGACGGTGTCTGCAGATGAACTCGATCTGCGCACAAGCGCGTCGAGTGATGCGGAAATGGACTTCGAGCGCGCATGGGCGTTGACGGTGGTGCGTGAAGCGACCGCGCGCGTTGAGGCAGCGTTGCTCGATGAAGGTCGCGCGGACGAGTTTGAAATTTTCCGCCGACACGCGATTGATGGCCAGCCGTACGCGGCATTCGCTGGTGAAGTTGGTCGCACACCGCAGCAATGCGCTGGGGCAACGCGCTTGGTCGCGCAGCGTGTGCGCGCGGCGCTGGCCGAAGTACTGCGCGAGGAGGGCGTACCCGAGGCCGAACTCGATGATGAGATCGCGCGCGTGCGGGGCGTGTTGTAGGTGAAGACGTTGTCGGTCAAGACGTTGGGAAAAGGTCGTGCAAACGGACCTGCAACCACGATCGTGCTAGAGTTTCCTCCATGGAAGCAAGCCCGATTCCATGCGACATCGAGCGGCTTCGGCGCTTCTGCACCGAGCATGGTGTCCGTCGCGTGCGCATCTACGGCTCGGCCACTCGGCCGGACTTCGATCTCACGCGCAGCGATGTTGATGTCCTCCTCGACTTTCTACCCGGACGGACGCCGGGATTCGCGTTTTTCACGCTCAGCGACGAGCTGGCCGCGGTTTTCGGCCGCCAGGTCGATGTGAACACCGAGGAAATGCTGAGCGAGCACTTCCGCGACGAGGTGCTGAGACAGGCGAGGGTGATCTATGACGCGGCGTGATCCTGCCGTCGCGCTTCGCCAAATGCGAGATTTTGCGGCCGAAGCTGTCGAACTCACTTTCGCGAAGCCGCGGAGCGTGCTCGAGACCGATCGAACGCTCTTTCTTGCGCTCACACGATTGGTCGAACTCGTCGGCGAGGCATCGACGCGCGTCGACGACGAATCGCGCGCGCGATTTCCCGCCGTACCGTGGCGCGCCATCAAGGAAACGCGCAATCGGCTCATTCACGCGTATGACGACATCGACCCTGATGTTCTGTGGCAGATCGTCACAGTGGATCTGCCGGAACTGGTTCAGGAGCTTGAGGGGGCCTGAGGGAGAGCATGAGGGAGAGCGTAAGACGATGCGAGAGTCGTGCCGCACAGCGTGGCAACTTGCGGATACCCATCCAGCGTGACCCCTTCGCTCAACCAACGCTCCGCCGCACGGATCCTCGACCTCGCCGATCCTGCAGCTCGTCCGAGAAGGCCGCAAGCCCTCGCGGCGAGCGCGTTGTTTCTCGCGATTTCAGCGTTCGCCGCGCATGAAGTCGTGCGTGTCGGATCCCCCGCTTCGGCGCAGGCCGCGGCGATGTCCCCCGCGGGTGCCACACATGCTCACGCGGAGTCACCAGAGATGAAGCAGTTGTTGTCGCGGTTGTCGGTTGCCAGCGCGGTCGCAGTGGGGTCGAGCGCGCTTGCGCAGGACGCCGTCCAGTGGCGCGTGGAGGATGGCGGGAATGGGCATTGGTATGCGGTTCATCAACAAACCAGCCCGTTGGGATGGGATGCCGCAATGCAGTTCGCGCAGTCGATTGGCGGGTATCTCTCGACGCTGGCTAGCGCCACTGAAGACTCGTGGGTTCGTACGCGTGTCGTCACGCCGATGGGCATCCCTCCGATCACGTCAGGACCATGGCTCGGCGCGACATGCGAGGGTACAACTTGGGGAAACTGGCGTTGGGTCACAGGTGAGCCATGGGTTTACTCCGCATGGGCTGGAGGGGAACCAAACAATGGCGGAGGACAAGAGCACTACGTGCAGATGTATCAAGGGCAGAATTTGTCGTGGAACGACAACCAACTGGATGGTCGCGGCACCACCTTTAGTGCCATCATCGAATGGTCCGCCGACTGCAACGCCGACGGCATCGTCGATTACGGCCAGATCCTCACAGGTGAACTCGAAGACACGAACGCGAACAACATCCCCGACTGCTGCGAAGCGGGAACGGCGTGCGGTTGCTCCGCCGACATCTCCGGTAACGGCACCGTCGACGCAGTCGATCTCGCGGCAGTGCTGAGTTCGTGGGGCAACGCGCCGACCGGCAAGGTCAACGCCGACGTCAATCGCGACGGCATCGTCGATGCGATCGACCTCGCAGAAGTTCTTGGTGCATGGGGCGCGTGTCCGTAAAGCAACGCAAAGACAACTCCATGCTCAAACAACCACGCGCCCCATCCGAGGCGCGTGGCTGTTTGAGAAGCATGCAAGTTCACACATCGCTCACACTGCGCCCATCAAGGCGCGCGATGTGACTCGATGTAGCAATACAAGAAGCATGTGCGTTGATGCGGGGACAACGCTTGAAGCGATAGATAGAACCCGAATGTTGCCACCGAATCTGGAAGACCGTTCGAGGCATCGACGCGCGTCGACGACGAATCGCGCGCGCGATTTCCCGCCGTACCGTGGCGCGCCATCAAGGAAACGCGCAATCGGCTCATTCACGCGTATGACGACATCGACCCTGATGTTCTGTGGCAGATCGTCACAGTGGATCTGCCGGAACTGGTTCAGGAGCTTGAGGGGGCCTGAGGGAGAGCATGAGGGAGAGCGTAAGACGATGCGAGAGTCGTGCCGCACAGCGTGGCAACTTGCGGATACCCATCCAGCGTGACCCCTTCGCTCAACCAACGCTCCGCCGCACGGATCCTCGACCTCGCCGATCCTGCAGCTCGTCCGAGAAGGCCGCAAGCCCTCGCGGCGAGCGCGTTGTTTCTCGCGATTTCAGCGTTCGCCGCGCATGAAGTCGTGCGTGTCGGATCCCCCGCTTCGGCGCAGGCCGCGGCGATGTCCCCCGCGGGTGCCACACATGCTCACGCGGAGTCACCAGAGATGAAGCAGTTGTTGTCGCGGTTGTCGGTTGCCAGCGCGGTCGCAGTGGGGTCGAGCGCGCTTGCGCAGGACGCCGTCCAGTGGCGCGTGGAGGATGGCGGGAATGGGCATTGGTATGCGGTTCATCAACAAACCAGCCCGTTGGGATGGGATGCCGCAATGCAGTTCGCGCAGTCGATTGGCGGGTATCTCTCGACGCTGGCTAGCGCCACTGAAGACTCGTGGGTTCGTACGCGTGTCGTCACGCCGATGGGCATCCCTCCGATCACGTCAGGACCATGGCTCGGCGCGACATGCGAGGGTACAACTTGGGGAAACTGGCGTTGGGTCACAGGTGAGCCATGGGTTTACTCCGCATGGGCTGGAGGGGAACCAAACAATGGCGGAGGACAAGAGCACTACGTGCAGATGTATCAAGGGCAGAATTTGTCGTGGAACGACAACCAACTGGATGGTCGCGGCACCACCTTTAGTGCCATCATCGAATGGTCCGCCGACTGCAACGCCGACGGCATCGTCGATTACGGCCAGATCCTCACAGGTGAACTCGAAGACACGAACGCGAACAACATCCCCGACTGCTGCGAAGCGGGAACGGCGTGCGGTTGCTCCGCCGACATCTCCGGTAACGGCACCGTCGACGCAGTCGATCTCGCGGCAGTGCTGAGTTCGTGGGGCAACGCGCCGACCGGCAAGGTCAACGCCGACGTCAATCGCGACGGCATCGTCGATGCGATCGACCTCGCAGAAGTTCTTGGTGCATGGGGCGCGTGTCCGTAAAGCAACGCAAAGACAACTCCATGCTCAAACAACCACGCGCCCCATCCGAGGCGCGTGGCTGTTTGAGAAGCATGCAAGTTCACACATCGCTCACACTGCGCCCATCAAGGCGCGCGATGTGACTCGATGTAGCAATACAAGAAGCATGTGCGTTGATGCGGGGACAACGCTTGAAGCGATAGATAGAACCCGAATGTTGCCACCGAATCTGGAAGACCGTTCGACGAGTCAAGCCACGCGAGATACGCGGGATACACCATCGCTGCGTACTGCGCGCGAATCAACTTCGTCAAGCGAACCGGCGAAACTGGATTCGAAGCCGGTGGAGGTGGCGCAACACCGTCCGCAGCCTCGGCTGGCGCTGGAGGCGGCGGATTCAAGTCCTCTGCGAACACGGTGCGTGGCGCGCACACACTGGCAACGCCGACAACAAGCAACGCCGTCGCCACGATGCGCTGGGTATTTCTGATGATGTGTGTTGGTAGAGACATCAGCAACTCCCTTCCATCTGGCCGTACAGCGCCATGAATGCGCTCGCGTGCAGTCGCGCAGCAGGAACTTGACCAAGTACACCCGCCACAAGTTTCGCCTCAATCGCATCCAGCGCGCGCGGCGCAACTGCATTGCCAGCGAGTTTTCGACGACGCTCTGCATCCAGTTCCAAGTGTTGATGCGCGAAGTACCAATTGCTTGTGGCGATCGCGTGCGCGCGGAGTGTCGCCGAAGCGATCTCAAGAATCCCGCGGCGCTGCATCTCGTCCTCTAAGAAGCGCTTCGCTGTGTTTGCAAGGGCAATCGCAGCCCACGCCTTGCGCTCACCAAGCGTTGGTTCTAGCGTGCCTTCTTCGCGCACGATCGCAACCAACGCACGAATCACTTGCTCAGCAGACTCTGGCGCACACAGGGCGTCAAGTTCAAGTTGCACCGCATCAATCGATGCAGCCATGGTGCCGTAATGACAATCGGTTGCATTTGGACCATCTGCGAGATCGCCAACGATGTCGCGAGCTCGAACAAAGTCAGCGCGCGCGTTTTGCGCGAGCGCCGTCCATGGCTCGCAGTTTCCAAGCGGAATGGAGGCGCGCAATGCGTGCCCACGCGCCCAGTATGCCATTGCCCGTGCCGATTTGGCAACATCATGCAACGGCAGCGTTTCGAGATACTCAAGCACCGATGACGCTATGCCCAACGCGTGCGCCGGTTGCCCCTGCATGAAGAGCATGTTCGCGAGTTTCGCATCGCACAACATGCGCCACTCAATCGCCACCCCATCAATCAGGACTGCATGGCGCAAACACCGCACCGACTCTGTGAAGCAGCCAGCCGCTTCATGGGCTGCAGCTTCCGCAGACAACGCGGCGGCTTGCCGCGTCGGCGTGTCTGCGGCCGCACCTGCGCGCACAGCAAGTCGCACAGCCTCTGCGAAATCGCGCTTCACGCGCTTTGCCAAACTCTCGTTGTAAAGCCGCGCGAAATCCGCTGCAGAATCCTGCACGATCGTGCGACGCGCGTCGCTTGCGGGTTTCACAAGATGCTCAACCACTGCTTCGACTGGCCAATCCAACGCTTTGGCCAGCGCAACCACAAGGTCGATCTTGGGCATGCCGCTTTCAGGAATCAGCCGTCCGGGCTGGCGACCAAGCGCGTGCGCAAGTTCCTTCACCGACCAACTGCGATATGTACGAGCGAGTGCTTGCAATTCCTCAAGCCGCTCGCGGGCAAGCGCTTCGCGCGCTGCCTCCAGTCCACCGATTTCGTCCGTCAGCATCGTGACTCCGATCTGGAGTCTGCGAAAGCCACCCCGCTTCGCAGACAAGGGACATGTCTCTGCATCTGATCTCGACTCGACAACGCGTCAAGCGAACAGCACAGAGTTTGAGTGAAATTTGTGATTTCCTTCAACGATTCGATTTTCGTGTCACAGCGCGTTCGCACCAGTTCTTCGCGCTCGGCCAAGCGAGCGCGACGCGCGCATGCCAAGCGCGAGGCTGCGTCGAGTGTGCTTTCAGCACAGTGCAGTTCTACTGCTTCATCGAGCATGAATGAAGCACGCACCACGAGACGAATCGCAACGCGCGCCATGTTGCCTTCATCACCCAAGGCAAACAGCGCACAACACGCTGATTCTCCAGCCATGGATGCTGTTGCAATGCGCGCAAACGCAGCGGATGTGAGGGCTTGATCGAGCAACTCGCAACGATCGAGCAGTGCGTCGAGCGCGTACATCGCACTCGCCACACGAACGCTAGCAACTGTCGGTTGCGCGTCTTGCGATTGTTGATCTATGAGCACACCCAAAACTTCCATCGTTTGAACTTGCGCTTCTCTGCGCAAATCCAACGCGATGTGATTCGACGCATCGGCGATTCCATGGGTGTTCGTCTGCGCGAACCGAAGCCACCGCACTGCAAAAGCGTGCGCAACGCGTGCTCCTTCATGATCTGCGACGAGCATGCAATGCACGCACAATTCACATGCAACCGTTGACCCGAGTGTTGCGAGAATTGCTTGATACTGCGCCTTTTCTTCGCGATGTATGCGTTCGTCGAACGCATCATTTTCACGCGCGATGCGACGAAGAAGTTGAAGTGCTGTCGAGAAATCGCCGCGCAATTGCGCGGCGCGCGCGCACGCAGCTTGCGCCACCTCCATCACCAGCGGACAAGAACTCTCTGCACGCACGCTTTCGGCAAGTTCATCGAGCAAAGTGTGATCGTCTGCCAAATCCGCATCTGCAAGCGACGAAAGAAGTGGCTTCCGACAGTGATCCACGCGCCGCGAGTGAGCAACGACGGCCACTGCTGATGCAACTTCCATGCGCAAAGCTCGTGCAAGATCTGCAATGAGCGTGAGCGATGGCATCTCATGCTTTCGTGCGAAGGTGCGTGCATCACGACCGAGGAGTTCCGCAGCATCACGGAGCGATCCACCACAGGTCGCGGCCAACAAACCCATGAGTTCGTGCACACCCGCCGCCAACGCACGCGCATCGGCAAGCGGCCGAGGTTCACCGTGATGTTGCGGCACTCTGTCGTGTGACTCGTAGGTTGCGTTGGCCGAGGACGAATCGGGCATGCCGCGCAAGGTGCGCAAAGAACTTCGCCTGTCGAGCGGCAATTTGCCGTTTTCGCGGTACTTCAGGAGATGATCGAGCCGTCTGCAGCACAACGCTTCCGCAACGGGTCTGCGAAAGTGCTCGTTTGCACTGTCGATTCGCTACGCTGCACGCGTGACGATTTCGACCGAAGACGACAGTGTTCTGGTAGACGGCGCTTTGAGGGGCGACGCGCGGTCGTGGAATGCGATCGTCGCGCGTTATGGCGGACTCGCGTTTGCAACCGCGCGCAAAGTTGGGCTTTCGCGCGACGAAGCCGAAGATGTTTCGCAAACGGTCTTTACGGCCTTGGTGCGTTCACTTGCAACCGTGCGCGATGGGAAGCGCTTGGGTGGTTGGATTCTGGTCGCAGCGCGACGCGAAGCATGGCGTGTGTCGCGATTGCGAAAGCGTTCGGGTTGCGAACTGCCTGAAGACGAGCGGCTCGCTGCCGAAGAGGATGTGAAGGCAGAGCGCGCGTTCGAACGGCGCCAAATCGTGACCAAGGCCTTCGCGGCGCTTGACGAGCGATGCCGTGAGTTGCTGCGAGTGCTGTTTTTAGGGGCACAGGAACCGGATTATGCGGCCGTCGCAGCTCGATTTGACCTCGCGCTCAATTCGGTGGGGCCAATTCGGAACCGCTGCCTGCGGCGCATGCTGGAACTACTCAAAAGTGCGGGATTTGAACCCTCAGAGCATGGTTTCGCAGCACTCTCAGACGCGACGGTGACCGACAGATCTGAAAAACGCATTTCGTCGTAAATCCCTGTGCATTGGTGTACGGATCGATCACCATGGACCTCATGTTTCGAAGTTGAAACGAACATCGAACGCATCTCGCGATGACATCCTCTCCCAACAACTCCCCACCACCACCCGACGCGCCGCGTGACCCAGAGTCGATCGCGCGCGTGGTCCTCGGTCCCACAGGAGATACGCAGCGCGCAGACGCCCTTCGCAAAATTGCTGCAGATCCTGAGGCGCGACAGATCGCTGCAACGCTCGCCGATGTGCGCGAAGCCATCGCGGCCAGTACTGCGGAGGCCGCAGATCCAGCACCAGCCTCGCTGTTTGAACGCGCGGCACTCCTCGCCAACCGCTTGCCGAAAGTTCCTTCGTGGCTTGATCGTTTGCGTGCGGTGGTTCTTGTTCCAATCGAAGACGCTCTGGGCACAGCCATGCTCGGTTTCTCGCAGCCAGCGCTGCGCGGAGCGCGCATG
>JASGCF010000094.1 GCA_030054275.1 Limnohabitans sp.
TCGACGGTCGACTTGATGCACGCTTACCACGCGTAGAGCAAGAGCGAAAGATCCGCAGCACCAACATCACCACTTGCATCAAGGTCCGCACGATGTCCGTTCGGTGTTGGTCCCCACGCAGCAATGAGTAGTGAAAGATCCGACGCGCCGATGAAACCGTTCGCATCGATATCGCCAAACTGTGGAGCCACTGGGCCAACAGCGACGGCGCCTGATGCAGAAACACGCGAGAGCCCGAGCAAGCCTTGGTACGCGGGATTTCCCGCGTCGATCGATACGCCATTCGAACCGATGACCTCCAACACTGTTGCTCGAATCAGCGGAGCGGTGATCGTCGCGTTTGGCCACTCTGGATGCTGCGCGCGCACGAGCGCGGTGGTGCCTGCGGCAAACGCAGTCGCGAACGAACTCCCAGACCATGTGGCATATCCACCGTTTGGTACCGGTCCGATGATCGACTTCGCGAGATCCGCCGCGCCACGAATCATGCGCGTATGCCCTGGTGCAGACAACGCGATGCGATCACCAAAGTTTGAAAATGGTGCTTTGATGTCGTTCCAGTCAAGTGCGGCAACACCAATTGCCGCGCTGTCACACGCGGGAAACTCGCGTGGATCATCGGTGTTCGAATTACCAGCAGCACCAAGAACAACAACGCCTTTGGTTTCTGCGTCGGCGACAACATCTTCCAATGCTTGTGAGCGATAGGTTTCACCAAGGCTCATATTGGCGATGTGTGCGCCGCGATCGACGGCCCATGCCAATGCACGCGCAATTTGAAAGTTACCTGCGCGTCCTTCGCTATCAAGGACACGCACCGGAAGAATGTTGGCATCGGGCGCGACCAAGTGAATGAGACCCGCGACAAATGTCCCGTGACCAACTTGTTCGTCGATCAATCCATCATCGTCGTTGTCGATGCCATCACCGACATCTGCGCTCGTTGGTGCGTTCGGCACGAAACTCGCGCCAGCAAGCGATACACGACCATCGAAGATCGGATGGGTTGCATCGACACCTGTATCAATCACCGCAACCACGACACCAGCTCCACGAGATCGCGCGTGTGCTTGCTGTATTCCAAGCATCGGGGCCGCGTACTGCGCGCCGAATGACGCTGGTCCAAGGCCAATTCCAGAAAGCCAAAGACTGTCGGTCTTTCCTTCACCGGTTTGTCCGATGTAGTTCAACTCGCCCCATGGAATGGTTCCATTGGCAATGAGCGCATCGATGGCAGCCGAAACATCACCAGGTTTCTGCACACCGGTGAGTCCGTATGACAGCAAATAGATTGGGCGATGCTCAATCTGATCGACGATGCCAACATTCACAAACTGTGCAGAGAGCGCAGAAATCGCGGCAGCGAGAGTCGTCGAACTGTTTGCGCGCACAATCACTTCGCCAGGCACAAAAGGATCGTTGGGATCGCCGCCTGCGAGTGCTGTGGAAGCGATACATCCGACAGCGAAGATGGAGAGGAGATTTACACGCATGAGAGGACTCCCGAAACGACGAAGGGTGCCCACCACGAAGGATGCGGTGACTCGTGGCGCAAGGCAAGGATGGAATGGCGAAGTGCCGTGGAAGGGCGTTGTCCGGCTGAAAAATGTTCGTGAAACGCAATGGCAACGCGCAGAGCCGCAGCATCTCGGACCGGCCAAAGCGTGGTGACAAGTTGTCGAGCACCGGCTGCGTGGAATGCGCGGGCGAGCCCTGCGAGTTCTTCACCTGCGTCGACAGCGTGCCGACCAGTTTCACAACCTGAGAGAAAGACGAGTTCTGCGTCGAGTTCTAGATCGACGATATCGCGAATTGGAAGCCACCCATCCGCGAGGCGAAGCCCGCTTGCTGCAGGGAGCGACGGAACAAAGCGTCCATGGCACGCAAGATGAACGACGCGCGTTTGAGAGATGGATGCGCGGAGTGCATCACGCTGTGCATGGACGCCAAGAAGCGGCGTTGTTTCATACATCTCAGAGACGCGCAACGCTTCTTCTTCAATAAGCGGTGCAGCGTGATCCGCGAAGGCAATCACGGCTGCAGTGCGCGCATCCCGCGAAATCTCGCGGTACGCAGCACAGGCAACGCTGGCGCTTGGAGCAACTTGAATCTCATACTTTTCGATCAATGGCTTGTTGCCATCATCGAGTAGCGCGAACGGCAGCGCGTGCAGCGCACCACATGGAATGATGACGAGTCGTCGCGCTTCCGAGATGCACGCACACTCCGCAAGAAGTGGCGCGATGATTGCGTTGTAGAGCACACGCGACAACGCTTGAATCGAATGAGAGTTCGCGAGCGCATTTCCCGTGCGCGCATCTGCACGAAGGAGATACAAAATTTTGTCGACCAAAACCGTGATCTCATTCATTGGTGCAACAGCGCGCACACAAGTGAGTTCATTCCGAGTGATGACAAACACAAACAACTCATCACCAGATGCTGTGTACGAGAGCAATACATCGTCTGTCGCAAGTCGCTTTTGAATCGCGCGAGCATCCAGTGGCATGGCAAGAAGTGATCGGATTCCTCCTGCATTTTCAGTGCGCGCCAACAACGCATCAAGCGCACGCTCGGTGTGTTCAAGCATGGCAAGATTGGACGCCGTCGATTGTTCTCGTCGTTCGCCAGAAGATTGTTGGTTCGTGGTACGAGCAGCAGTCGTGGCGTAGAGCGCAGAGAGTCGCGCGCGAAGCGCAGCGAGTTCATGCATTGCAACAGAGGTCGATGCTGCCTCTGGAACCCGATCAACTGCACGCAGCATGCTGTCGAGGAGTGTTCGGCTGCGTGCTTTTTCGGTCGTTTCGAACGCTCGCGTCAGACTCTCTCGATCGCCCTTCGCAAGTAAATCAAGCGCGAGATCTTCGTACGCGCGGACGCTGAGAGCCGCATACGCAGCACGATGTTGGTCGGCAGCGAGTGTTGCGCGGGTTGACTCTGCGATAAGAACGGCGCGTTCAAGTTGCGTGATCGACGCGACGACTCCATCGATTGCCCGCGCCGCATCCGCGGCGACGAGTGTCGCATCAAGAAGCAGCGTGTCGACTTTGAGTTCGGTTGCAACATCGATCGCGTGCTGTGCGGCCACGAGTGCAGCCGCAGCGTTTGAGTTGAGTAACTGAGCGCGCGCGAATCTCGTTTCTGCCGATGCAACATCAAGCGGACTTGGCGTTGATGACGCAGAGTCGCGTTGCGCACCGGCTCCTGCAGCGACGGCATACGACAGCGCCGATGAGGCATCTCCACGCGCGAGTGCAAGATCACTTGCAACAAGCGACACAGCCCGACGGCCGCGTGCATCCGAAAGTTCCTCAACCAGTGTCGAGGCGCGCTCTGTTGCAGCCTGCGCCTCCTCTCGCCGACCGACGGAAAGCAGTGCTCTCGCCATCACAAGTGTGCCGCGGATGGCTTCTGCTTTCAGACCCTTCGTGTTTGCAGTCGCAAGTGCCCGATCCGTCGCATCAAGTGCTTCGGCACATGCGCCAATCGCAAGCAGCGCTTCGGCACGATCAATCTCAAGGCGCGCGTGATGGCCGGGCGCAACATCTTTCGTCGCGCGTGTTGCTTCATCGAAGACACGCAGCGCTTCACCAACGCGACCCTGTCGTGCAAGTAAATCCGCAAGATTTCCGGCGACAACAGCGCGAGCGAATGGCTGCTGTATCAACAGTTGATCTGCAGCGCGAAACGCGAACTCCGCGTCGTCGAAGCGATCGAGTTGAAAGAGCGCTTCACCTTGCGAATTGAGAGTGACACCCCGCGCTGTTGCGTCACTTTCTGGAATGCCTGCGAGTGCGCGCTCAAGGGCACCAAGCGCATCGCGCGTTTCGCCACGGATTTTGTAGATGTTTGCGAGATTGAGATCTGCGCGTGCCGCCAAGTCGCTGCGTCCGGCTGCGATGAGTACATCTCGCGAAATACCACCAATACGAAGAGCTTCGTGGGTCTTTCCAAGTTTCGCGAGCGCATGCAGTGATGCAACTTGCGCGCGCGCCGCTTCGACCTCATCACCGTCGATCAACGCTTCTTGTGCTGCCTCGTTGGCGCGTAGAAGCGCCTCGTCGAATCGACCTTGATACGCAAGCGCTGGAATGGTGGCACGCAACGCGCGCGCCGCCGCGCTATGCAACAAGAGTCCGCGTGCTGCTGTCGCGAGCGTCTCACCGGCGTGCAACGCATCTTGTGGCGCACCAGCTGCGAGGCGCTCACACTCGTCACCAAGTGCGACGAGTGCTGCAGTTGCGCCGCGTGCGTCTTGTCGAATCGCATCTTCGCGCGCGGACAGCGCAAGTGCCATGAATTCCGAGAGATTCATGCATCACTCCGCGCACGCAGTGGGAGCACGCTTGAACGCAGCGCTTGACCTTGGTGTGGCTGTGGAACAAACGCGATTTCAACGGCGTTGTCGGGAATCACGATGCGGAAGAGACCAACTGCATCGGTTTCTTGGCATGCAAGAACGCGCGCATGTGTGTCGAGTACAAGAATTCCAGCGCGTGCTGGCGCGAAATCGCGCAGGCGAATCTCGCCGACAAGTCGCACAACACCATCTTGTCCGCGCGTTCGCTCGGCGCGCACGCGTAGGTTGCTCTCTATGAGATCGGCGTCGAGCACATCTGCGCAAAATCCAGCGGTGATGTCATCGCGCAGACCGGCGAAGGCGAGTCGCGCTTCGTTTCCCTGATGTTGGCCGAGATGTTGGCCTAGATCGTGCTGCGTGAGCCAGCCAACGACGGTCGCGCCTGTTTTCTCGAACAACTCGCCAATCTGTGTGAGCAGAGGAACAGTTGTTGGTGTGCGCGCAGCCCGTTGCGAAACAAGACGCGCACTGAGCGCGCGCGCAGCGGAAATCGCTGACTGCGGCGGCTCAAACTGCGCGTCGTCGCGCAGGAGTGCAGCAAGTGCGTCGGGCGCACGGCTGTTGGAAGGAAATTGGCTCGGGTTTAGGGACATCGTGCGCTGACGGTCGTGGCGAATCTCTGATCGCACCGACCCGTGGTTCAGGAGAGCGGGGGGAGAGGCCCGAGATACAAGTCGGGCGAGAAATCCGAGAATTCACCTTCTGGAATTCAACCGTCGTCCAATTCCCGCGTTTGCGAATTGCTCGGTGGTGACGCTGCGGGCGTGTCGCCAAACCCAAAACGCCCGAGAAGTGCCCCGAGTTTCTCGAGGCATCTGGCACGGGTTGGACCGATCGAGCCGACGCGGATACCGAGCCGCGCAGATATGAGGGTGTAATTGGGCTCACCGGGCGACGAAAAGAGGGCTTCGAGCAGATCGCGACATTTGCCGCCGAGCCGCTCGAGTCCGTCGCGGACGAGTTGGCGCTCGGTGTAGCGGGCGAAATCTGCCGGGTCGACGCGTTCGTCAGGGACGGTCCCGATCTCGGTTGAGCGTGTGTCGCGACCCGAGCCAGTTCCCGCGTCACCACCTTCTCCACGCGCGGCAGTACCGCGATCGCGTTCACGGCGCGTTTTTGCGGAAATTCGCCAGGTGCAGCGCTTGGTGGTCGTGATCAGCCAACTCGGCAGCGCCTCGTCGTCGCGGATCGTGTCGATGTGTTCAACGAGTGCAGCGAACACCTGTTGGAACGCGTCTTCTGCAGCTTCGGGCGAGAGCCGAGCTTCGAGGATGACACTCCAAACGAGGCGGCGGTAGCGCGTGACGAGGGCATCCCACGCAGCCGCGTCACCCGCGCGGCAGCGTTCAAGAAGCAGTTCGTCGTTCGCAAATCGACCCACGGCCGCAGTGTACGGACAGGCGCGGGTGGTTTCTGCATCCGCGTGTCTCTGGTGGTGTCGCGCGATCGGTGGTTACGGACACGCGCCCCAACCGGAGAGGACCGCCGAAAGATCGGCGCCGTTCACATCGCCATCTCCGTTGGTGTCGGCGCGCGGATAAATGCCGCCGTCAGTCCCCCACACGGACAGCAGTGCCGAAAGATCCGCGCCGTCGATGATGCCGTTCGCGATGACATCGCCGGGGCAGGAAACCTCGCGCACCACGATGTTGTCGAGCAGGCAACCCTCACCTTCCCAGCACCCGCCGTCCGGTGTGGTCGTCCAGCCAGTCGATCCAACAGACTCAAATCGAATCATGGTGGCGCCGGTGGCTGTGAAGTAGATCGAGCGGCGCTCCCACTCGGTGGCTTCGTCGACATCCAACGTCGCGACCTGCTGTCCAATGCTGATGTTGAGAATGTCTTGGAAATCGAGCGCTACATCGAACTCAAGCACGTACGAACCACCCGCAGTCGTCGGTACCGTCTGCTGAATCCATCCATTGTTGTTACACCCACAGCAGACCGATCCTTGTAGCGAGATGAAGCGTCCGCCTCCAAGCTTGTTGTAGGGCCGAAACGCCCCGCTCGGGCAAGACTCATCGTTCAAGAATCGATCGACCTGCCATCCTCCGGCAGCCTGCCAGCCAGGAACCGACGAGAGAATGGTCGAGTGGCACGCTGCGCCTTGGCCGCCCTGTGGAACGCTCTCGAAATCACCGCCGGAGATCAGGTTGTCGCCCGCCAGAGCGCTGGAAGCCAGCGCGGTCGCGAGCGCCATCGACGTCGTCATCCGCATCACATCCACCTCTTGTATCCGTGCGGCCGGGACATCCGCCGCAGCGACGAGAGATGCGGCGCGCGAGTGTGCATGTACGCGAACGGCGGAAAATCCGGCAATTGCCGCGGACGCAAGCACGAGAAGCCCGAGAACTGCGACGCGGTAGCCCGATGGACGCGCGGAAACCGGCCCATGGCGCGCCTCGCGCGCAAACGCGATCGAACGCGCCAAATCCGGCGCCGCGTTCGGTCGACCACCGATCGCGTGGTACACGCCTTCGGATCGCCTCACGCCTCGCCGCCCCGCACAAGCCGCTGGATCACTTCGAGTTCCGCGTCGATGTCCTCGTCGCGGACGCCCTCGCGCGAAAGCAATTCCGCCAACATCGCCGCCAACCGTTTGCTCACCGTGCGCACGATGTTTGCGCCGTTCGCCGTCGCGACACCCGCCATCGGGCACGCGTCGGCATACGGCAGCCCATGCAACACATGCAGGCGGAAACATTCCCACCAGTTCTCACGATGTTCAGCGACAAGCCCCGCGCGCACGCGGTCGTGCGCCTCGGTGACAAGCGCGATTGCCCAAGCGCGCTCAAGCGCGGCCATCGCCGTCGGCTCGGTCGACGCTGCGATGTCGCCAGGCGTACCACCCGATTCGCCGCCGATGCCAGCATCGCCCCGCGCACGCCGACGCGACTCTGCGATCGCGCGGTTGCGGACATGAAGTAAGAGCCCATTCAGAAGCCAACGCCGCAGTGGAAGACCACTGGCGAGCCAACGCTCGAGATAATTCGCGTCACCGAGCCGTGCCGCGAAGAAGTCGTTCACGAGATCGGCTGAGTCGCCGAAGTTCCGCAGACTTGAACCCTTCACATAAGCGCGCAGCGGCTCGAAGTACCGCTCCATGACATGCCGCGCGACCTCGTCGTTCGCAACGCCGACGCGCTCCGAAAGCCAAGTGGCGTGTGTGGTGGGGAAGTGGTCGCGCATTCGAGTTCCGTCGGTCATGGTCGCGAGATATGCACAAACGACGCGCGTATGCGCACGAACCACGACATAAAATCACGACATAAAACCACGACATAAAGCACGACATCAATCGGAAATCTCGTAACTCGTACTTCGACCGCCGCGGTCGGATCGACGCAAGACACCCTTCTCGATCAAATCGTTGAGATCGCGGAGCGCCGTATCTCCGGAACACTTCGAAAGCTTCGCCCACTTTGCGGCGGTGAGATTTCCCTCAAAACCAAGTAGAAATCGGCGCAAAACCCGCACTTGGCGCGTGTTGAATGCGACCCCGGCGTGGCGCGTCCAAAACGCGGATCGGAGCGACACTTCGGCAGCGGAAGCGAGCCCGCGTTCGATCGCGCGCTCGACGCATGCGATGTACCACGCGAGCCAATCGGAGATATCAAGCGTGCCCCGCTGCGTGCGCTCGAGCGTGTCGTAGTAGTTCTGCCGCTCTGCGGCGATCTGGCTTGAAACGCTGTAAAAGCGACCCGCCTGACCATCGGTGCGCGCGATGACGAGATCACCGATCGCGCGCGCGATGCGGCCGTTGCCATCCGAGAATGGATGGATGGTGACGAACCAAAGATGTGCGAGACCCGAGTGAACGATCGGATCGGCAGCAACTTCCTGTTCGAGCCACGCCAGAAACAGCGCCATTTCGCGTTTGACACGCTTGGGTGGCGGGGCTTCAAAGTGCACCTTCTGCCGACCGTGCGGACCCGAGAGGACTCTCATCGGCCCCGTGGCCTTGGTTCGCCACTTGCCAACCTCGATACGAGAAAGTCCGCTGAAACCAGTGGGAAAGAGTGCGGCATGCCAAGAGCAAAGTCGTTGTTCGTCAAGCGGTGACTTGCTCTTCCAAAGCGCGTCAAGCAACACTTCGACAAGACCCTCGACCGATCGACTTGCCGCTTTTGGCTTTGCAATTTCAATACCGAGGCGCCGCGCGAAACTCGAGCGCACCGAGTCTTCTGCCAACTGTTCACCCTCGATTTCGCTCGTCCGAAGAGCGTCTTCCGTGAGACACGCAAGAGTGGCTTCATCACGCTGTGCGAGCCCAAGCAGATCGAGTCGAGCAAGCAACCGACCACGGGCTTCATGAACACGGGCAAGCATTGGCGCCAAGCGAGCGGAATCGAAACGGAACTCGGGCCAACGAGCGAGTTGCCAGATGTAGAAATTTTCACCGCGCATCACGCGGAGAATACGCGGACAATGGAGGCACGCGAATTTATCGCCGCAAAATGTGCGGAGATTGGCGTATGGATCTCCGCAAACTTCCATTGTCGAAAGTTCTCAAATTTTGAGACAACCCCCGCATGGACTCCATCGGCGCGCCACCCGGACTTCCTCTGGGAGGACAGAACATGCATAACGACTGCTCCGATCTCGCGGCGCTTGACGCGGGAGACCGAGAGGCAGGCAAGCGGCTTTACGACCGACACGCCGCGTTGATCTTTGCGCTGTGTCGCACAGAGATCGGCGCGCGCGCGCAGGCCGACGCAGAGGACGCGGTGCAGGAAACATTCCTGCGCGCGTTCCGAATGCGCGACCGCTTGACTGACTGCACGGGCTTCCGTTCGTGGCTCTATGCGATTGCGCGGCTCGTGTGCAAAGAACGCCGATCGTCGCGCGTGCGGGAACGCCGCGACATCGGTTACGCGCTCGACGCATCACGCGAAAGTTCGCACGGCGTTGCGCGCGAAGGAGCCACTCGAATGCCACCGCAAATCACACACTCGATGTTGGAGCGGCAATCTGGCGAAGCACCGACAGTGCCGCTGGAAAAGCAAGAGGCGATGCAGCGGCTCGGTCGCGCGATCGACACGCTGCCCGAAGACATTCGCCTGGCCCTGCACCTCTTCTACATCGAACCAGATCCCGTCGACGCAGCGAAGCGCGCGCTTGGCATTTCACGCGCGCAGTTCTATCGACTCGTCACGCAAGCTCGACAACTTCTTGCCGCGCAACTTTCGCGCGAGGACCTCACGCCATGACTTCGGCGAACAACAACAATCACAACTCTGACGCAGACGAAACGCCGAGCAGTGAACAGCCGATTCGCGGAGATCAACTCGATCAACTGCTGCGCGCGTGGCACAACAACAATGCGAACGCTGCGCGCGAAATGCGCGATCGCGTGATGGCGCGCGTCGAAGAAGATCGCACGCACGCAGCAGGCGCGACATCGATAAGCGTGCTCGCGAAGATCGGCTTCGGCCGCATCGCGTCGCTCGCAGCGATGCTTGCACTCATCGTGACACTCGCAACGCTCTTCGTGAAAAACACCGAGAAATCAGCGTTTGCAACGGGCGGCATTGCACAAGTTCCGGAAGGCGGCGCGCTCGATGCGCTCGACGACGATGGCGTTGCAATTGGTCCGTGCCCGCTGCAACACACCGATGTTGCGGTCGAAATCACGGGGCCATTTGCACGAACCGTGGTGGAACAGACGTTCGCCAATCCCTATCCGCGCACGATTGAAGCGGTCTACACGTTTCCACTCTCAGAGCGCGCAGCCGTTGATCGCATGACGATGATCGTGCGTGGGCCCGCA
>JASGCF010000463.1 GCA_030054275.1 Limnohabitans sp.
ATCGACTGCGTGGGGATGTCGACAAAGATATGACCGACCCCGAGTACTTTGCGCTGCATCATGCGTTGTGCTTCGTCTCGTACAAGATGAACGAGTTTCAGAAGTATCTTGACGAGGTCGTGAAAGACGGCGAGCACCCGTAAGGCGCAGTCCACGCGCGGCTCATTTCACCTCGACTCCGCTGCGACGCGAGCGAGAACGACCAAGTCGTCATACGCGCCCTTGATTCGCGCTGTTTGCACGATATGGAAGCCACACGCTGTGAGTTGGCGCTCGAGTTCTTCGAGGCGATACTCATCAAGGTGATAGACGGGATCATTGCGATGTCCGTAACGCCACGCAGGTGTTGCAACAAGTACGAGACCGTTTGGAATCAGTACGCGCCGCATCTCTGCGAGTGCGCGCACCGGGTTTCGCAGGTGTTCAATCACATCAAGGAACAGTGCAGCGCGCGCAGAATGCGTCGGAAAAGGCAGTTTTTCAGCGCTCCCCGCAGTGGTGGTCACGAGATCTGCCAGTCCTTCAGCCGCCATACGCGCGTCTGCAATGGCGATCGCTTCTGGTTCTGGTTCAACGGCGGCGACGCGCAGTCGATGTCGCGCGAGGAGCCCTGCAAAGAGGCCATCGCCAGCACCGATGTCGAGAATCGGTGATTCGGCCGCATCGGCGACTTGTCCCAGATTTGCGCGCAAAAACGCGATCAGGGTGTCCGCACGCCTTCGATACGCATCGTGAGAGTTGTAGAGATCCCAGTGGTACGCCCCGCGTGATTCATACTTGGCAAAATGGACGGGCGCCCCCCAAATCGATGCATTCCAGCGCAGAAGTGCATGCTCTTTGGATTGTGCCAGCGCGTCGAGGTCGCATGCTTCACCAGAGAACCCAACATGTTGTGTGAAGTGTGCCGCTGCAACAGTCGAGCGAAATCCGTCGCGCTCGAAGGCATGTTCTGCACCTTCGGGTTCCTCAAGCACCGCCTGCGCGATCGAGACAGCGCGACCGTGTCCTCGTCGGCGCGCTTCGAGTGCAATCGCAAGCAAAGCAAGTGAACCGAATCCAACCAGTGGATCAAGCAAATCACGAGCACTCACTGCTGCGAAGGCTTCCTTTGAAATGACTGCAACACCGTGATCGATCGCGTCGACCTCGACATCGAAGCGTTCGGCATCGCGCGGCGCTCCACGACCATTGCGTACGAAGCCTTTGGGGTGCACAAGAAATGCCCCGTGCGCAAGCACGCCGTCCTTGCCAACTCTGCGCGCACCGGCAACCGCCAGCCCGCAGTGACGCGCGAATGCATCGTCGAGTCGTGGTGCGAGCGCTCGTGCGACAGCGTGGTCGACTGCGCTGTGCCACACCAACACTCGTTCAGAGGCAAGCGATTCAAAGAGAAAGGCGCGAGGGAGCAGTGAGGAAGCTGCGGACATAGCGGAAAATCGGCGCAATCACCAAGTTTCCTGCATTCTCCCTGCGGTGGCCGTGGCGGTATCCTCCACAACCCGCGTGCAATTCGCCCGTCGGTTCAAGAGTCAGAGGAATCCGCATGTCCGACCAGAAGCCAGCATCGAGTTCGCCAGCCTCCAAAGACGGGCGCGAAGAGAAGGTATCCAAATACAAGGACACGCTTCAGTTGCCCAAGACATCCTTTGCGATGAAGGCGAATCTCATTCAGGCTGAGCCGCAATCGATGAAGCGCTGGGATGAATCGCATCTCTTCGGGCGACTGCAGGTTGCGCGCGAGTCTGCGGAGCCATTCGTGTTTCACGACGGACCGCCGTATGCCAATGGCCCAATCCACATGGGTCATATGCTCAACAAAGTGCTCAAGGACTTTGTGGTCCGCGGCGCGCTGATGGAAGGGCGGCGCGTGCGGTTTGTTCCGGGTTGGGATACGCACGGACTTCCGATCGAGCACAAGGTGATGACCGAGTTGCACGAGAAGGGAAAGACCGCAAAGCTCGACACGCTGACCCCTGAGCAGCGTCACATGGCGATTCGTCGTGAGTGCGCGGCTGCAGCGACCAAATTCATCGGGTTGCAAGCAGAGCAGATGAAACGACTGCTGACGCTCGCAGACTACGCGGATCCGTACTACACGCTAATGCCAGGCTACGAGGCAAAGACGCTCGAAGTCTTCGCGGATTTGGTTGAGCAGGGCGTTGTCGTTCGTGCGTTGAAACCGGTGCACTGGTCGATCACCAACAAGACG
>JASGCF010000464.1 GCA_030054275.1 Limnohabitans sp.
GTGCTCGTCCGCGCCTTCGCGCGACTTGCCAGAACCGTGCGTCACCACCAACTTCGCGCCCATGCGCAGGCCTGTTTCCCGCGCGACAGCGCTTCCGATGACAACTTCGAATGAACGATCGAACGCGCGTCCCTCTGCGAACTTCCACGGCTCATTGGCAACAGGCTCGAACGCGGTGAAGAACGCCGGAACCGTGGCGACGACAGGGAACGATCTGTAGTTGTCACCGACGGCCATGGGCACGAACATCGTCCACGGGAAACTGCTGCGAATCGATTCAAGTTTCGCTTGATCGATCGGTGCTTTCGGGGGATTTGCGTAAAAGAGGCCATTCAGCACACTCACCAGCGGGCTGCCGTCGCGCGAGACAAGGAGCTGCGCGTTGCCTGTACCACGCTCGAATGCGCGTTCGCCAGCGGTTCGAAGCGAAAGAATGGCAAGCAGAAGACCCGCGCTGATTGCGACAAGTGCGACCACGATCGCGGTAGATGCTGCGCGGACGCGCAAACTTCGAAGAACAATCGTGAGGTCTGTCACGCTGCACCTCCGGCTGCCGAGTTTGCGGTTCGCGTGAGTTGATCGAGCCTTTCTCGACGCGCGAAATGGGCTTCAAGTGTTGGATCGTGCGACACGACGAGCAGTGCTGCGCCTTCGTCGCGACAAGCGTCGCGGAGTACGCGCACGGCGTTCAGCGCGTTCTCGGGGTCGAGTGATGCGGTGGGTTCATCTGCGAGCACCAGCGTTGGTCGCGCAGCAAGTGCACGCGCAATGGCAACTCGTTGTTGTTGCCCAACCGACAGTTCGTCTGCGAGCGCATCGAGTCGATCGATGCCGAGTGAGCGGAGCAAGGTTTCGGCTCGAGTGTTCCAGTCGGATTTCGGTGTGTCGCTCATCAAGAGCGCCGCGAGCACATTTTCGCGCGCTGTGAATCCTTGAAGCAAGTTGAAAGTTTGGAACACCATGCCGATCGAGCGACCGCGGAAGCGATCGCGCGCAGCGCCATGCAGCGCGTGCATGGTGACGCCGCCAACTTGGATTGATCCACTGGTCGGGTCGAGGAGGCCCGCGATGAGTTGAAGGAGGGTGCTCTTTCCGCAGCCAGATCGTCCCACAAGAAGGAGCTCTTCGCCGCGCGCAATCGAGAGGTGCGGAAGTCGAAGTTCAAATTCAGATGCGTACTGAAAGAGCAGCGATTCGATGCGAAGCGCGTCGCCTGCTGCGGTCGGGGCGCGTGGAGGTTCTGCCATAGGGGGTCACTGTAGGCGGTGGCGGAGTTTGTTGCAGCGAGCGGCATGCCTCGCTGCGCTTGGCGGCGATAGTCTGTGCGCATGCTGGGTGCTTTGTTCCAAGAACAAGACTGGGTGGTGCCTGTGGTGCGAGCTGGTCTTTGTGTCGCTTCTTGCGGAATTCCCGCATGCGCCGTCGATGCCGGGGGCAGTGCGAATCGTGGTGCCACAGACGATGCGCAAGAACAGTTTGTTGGGGGCCGAGCGTGTGAGCGCGTCTTCGATGTGGACCAAGACGAACTTTGGCTTCAACGCAAGGGAATGTCTCCGCAGCGACTACAGGCGGCGATTTGCGATCCGAGCGTTGGTCGCGGAGAGTCTTTCGCTGAGACTGTGTGGATGTGGCGAACTCGCGAGGATGACGCCGATGGATTGTGCGTTCGTGAGTTCCGGCGGTGTTCGACGAGCGTGAAGGGCGAGGCCAAGGATGGCGTACTCGCGCGGCGATTCGTAGTTGAGGGGCTTCGCGCAGATTGGGCGCTGGTGGTGCGAGTGTCGTTGGTGCGCGCGGACGGTCGGGTGATCGAACTCTTTGTGAACGGCGCGTCGGCTCCGCGTGCCGGCGAATGTGCCGAGATCGAGATTCCTCTTGCGCGTGATGAGGCGACGCGGCTTGAGTATCGGTAAGCGTGTGCGTTTGCGATGCGAGGCGTTGGGTGGCGCGTTTCTCGCAGAGATTGCGAGAGCCTCTCGAGCACAGGTCGATCGATATCGCGCGACCGGGTGCTGCTTCCCGAAACCTTTTCTCGCGAGACTCTTCTTCCTTGCGTGTGTTTCTCCGTGTCCGTGTCCGTGTCCGTGTCCGTGTCTCTCTGTGTCCCTGTGAGGAAAATGCTCACACAGAGATCACGGAGGCACGGAGCATCGAACGAAAAATGAGTCAGGGCGGGCTTGCGCCCGCCCCGAACGAAAAATGAGTC
>JASGCF010000095.1 GCA_030054275.1 Limnohabitans sp.
GACACGGTCACACGCGCGCGCGGCACCTTGGCGCGACGCGCAACACCCCGCCCGTCGGTAAAGAAGCCGGAAGACTCCGCGACACCATCAACGAACTGAATCGACTTTGGAACGCACGCCATCGCTTGCTGCTTCAAGGCGTGCCTTGTCGCAAATTTGACGCCAGCCTTCGTTCCCAAGAAGGCGAACTGCAGCAGGTTTGAGCATCACCAAGTCGATCGTGGGATCAGGCCCGCGCAACGCACGCCCAAGCAATGCTGCAACGCGCGGATCGACAAGCGTTGCCAGTCGCGGCACGGCCAATTGCCACAGCATTTCGCGGGCCATGCCATCACGCTTTCGCGAAGTGGCGAACGCCGCTGCGTACCCATCAAAGTCGCGCTCGCGAAACAACGCACCCAACGCAAACTGTGATGCGTCATCGACTGCTTCGGTCGTCCGCGCAAGTTGCCACACCTGACGGACGCGTTCGTCATCGCCGCAGAGTTCAAGCAAGCGAATCGCTTCGACAAGCGCCGCGGAGTCTTTGGTATCACGAAACCGTGTCAGCGCAGCACTCGCGAGATCACGAAGACCGGTTGCCCCGTCTGCTTCCGGCTCAACACGCCGCACCCCGATTTGTGACGGAGGCGCGATCAATGCCAATGGATCACCGTACGACATGGTGCGCCATGGACGAGCAAGCGGACCTTCAAAGAGCCGCGGGCTCGCTGCGAAGGGAATGAGCGCCTGTGCTCGATTGGCAACAAGTTCTGGCTGTGCGAATCCAACAAGGAGCGGCTCATAGACAGACCCGAAGAACGCGTACGCGCCGTGTTCCAAATAGGTGCCACCGATGCACTCGGGATTCGTTGGGTTTTCAAGCGAAAAACTATGCAGGAAGTGCACCATCGCTGGGCGATCGAAGATCGGAACATCGCGCGCCGTGGCGGTACCCCCTGCCGCCAAACCGAACTGGGAGAAAATGCCGTGCGAGTTTACGAACAAAAGATCGCAACCAAATCCGCCCATCAGAATGCGCCGCCAACCATCAAGCGTGCACTGATCGCGTCCCCAAGATTGCACCACGAATCCTTGCTTCTCGAAGATTGGTTGCGCGAGAGCGGTGTCGTACAAATCCCACGGTTTGCCAGCGTCGTAGGTGTGAAAGAGCCACGCGCTGCGCCGAGGCGCAAAGAGGCTCGACATCGCTGCGTACGCGCTTCGCGCCTCCGATCCAGAGATCACAGAACCGACAGCCCACCAAATGCCGTCTGCATGTCGCCCAAGCACATTGGTGGTTGCAAGCGGTTGACCTGGCGCCGTGGGGAACGCGCCACTATTGATTTCAACCGCGAGACCTGGGGCCAATTCGGGCACGCATTTCCATGCGATATCTCGACAAATCACGAACGCATCGATCGCATCACCAAGGCCTTTCCACGGAAGGCCTGTGCGATCTGCTGCTACTTCGAGTTGCTGTGACAGTCGCGCAAATCGCCGCGCGTCAAGGCTCTCATTTGGCTTGCCAAAGTCCTCGCTGGTGAAATGAATCGTCGCACCACGCCCAGCAGAGAGCGCAAGCGCGGCTGTCCAAGCAGGATCCATGGCGTCTGTAAGAACGATCATGGGCGGTGCAAAGTCGCGCGCGGCGCACGAGCCGATCACATCTTTCGATCCATCCATGATCGCATCGGCTGCCGCTGTGGCGATGAGTTTCTCACGCGCCTCGCGCTCCGCGGGCATTGAACCGAACGAGTCGCGCAACTCAACTTTCGCTGGTCGAAATCCGCGCGCAAACAGTGGCGCATACAGGTCGTCTGCGAACAAGACGGGCCAACGCCCCTTCTCGCTCCACTTGGCAATTTCATCGAGATAGGTGCGACCATCTGGTACGAGCACCAGTTTGTCCACGATGGGCCACGAGCGCTCAAGTGCCGCAGTGCGAATGCCAAGGACGACTGGCCACGGGGTTTCCTGCTGTTCGCCAGTTGGCGCGTTGTTCTGTGAAACAATCTGCGCATGCAGAGCGCCTGCACATGCTGCAACCACACCAAAGAGGCAGGGCATGAGAGCGCGTGAAACTGCCACAGAGCGCGCGTAAAACCTCGAAAAGTAAATACACGAGGAACTATGAGCCATGCGCGAAGCGTATCACGCAGGCAGATAGCCGCGCGCAACTTCACGGAAGTCGGCTGCGCTTTGGATGCACTGTGCACCCGACCAGCCAAGCTCTCGCCCCATCAACCGCGCTGTCTCGTCTGCAACTTCGATCGCAGCGCTTGCGTCGAGCAACAATGATCGCGTGCGTCGTGCGAGCACATCTTCCACGCTGCGCGCCATTTCACTTCGCGCGGCGAAGATCACTTCCGACTGTGTGACCGGAAGAGATGGATGCATCGGCGCCGCATGAAATCGATCTGCTCGCTCGATTTTCTCGAGTTCCGTGCGATCGGCACCGTACATGCGGCGCGGATCCGGAAGCCCCGCTTCGAGCCCCGCGTCGGTGTCGTAACCGTGAAGGCGCAGCGTCTCCGTCGCACATCCACGGACTTCAAGCCCCGCTGTTTCCGCAACGACCTCGACCGCTTCTTCTGCCATGCGTCGATACGTTGTCCACTTCCCGCCAGTGACCGTCACCAAACCCGACGGTGCAACTTCGATCGAATGTTCCCGCGAAACCTTCTTCGAAGTCGTTTCATCGGTTGGGCGCGCAAGCGGACGAAGCCCTGCAAACACGCTCAAAATGTCCGCATGCGTCGGCTCGGCCGAGAGGTATCTCGCCGCATTTCGCAGAATGAAATCGATGTCTTCTTTCGTTGCGCGCGGCTCGAGTTCTGCGTCTTTCACCTCTGTGTCGGTCGTGCCAACAAGCGTTCGGCCGTGCCACGGGATCACAAACAAAACGCGACCATCATCGGTGTGGGGAACCATGATCGCGTGATCAGCCGGGAGGAAGCGACGCGGCAAGATGAGATGCGTGCCGCGCGACGGTTCAAGACTCGTCTTCGCCTGCGGGTCGTCCATTCGACGAACGCTGTCTGCAAACACGCCCGTCGCATTGACCACAATCGAGGCGCGAATGCGGAAACTCTCTTGCGATTCTTCGTCGCGAACCTCTGCCCCAACAACTTGGCCATCAACTTTGATCAACCCTGTGCACATCAGCCGATTGGCAATACTCGCACCACGATCCGCTGCCGTGCGCGCAAGCGCAAGCGCCATACGCGCATCGTCGAATTGCGCATCGTGATACTCGATACCGCCAAGCAAGCCATCCTCACGCACACCAGGAATGGCCCGAATCGTCTCTTCGCGCGAAAGCGACCGACTTTTTCCGAGATTCCGCTTTCCAGCCAGCGCGTCATACAACTTCAGGCCAGTGCCATAGAACGGCCCTTCCCACCAGTGGTACTTCGGAACGATGAACGCTAAATCATGCACAAGATGCGGCGCGTTCTCACAGAGAATCGCTCGCTCCTCGAGTGCTTCAGTCACAAGCGAGAAGTGCATTTCGGCGAGATAGCGCACGCCACCATGCACAAGTTTCGTGCTGCGCGAACTCGTCGCCTTCGCGAAATCATGACCTTCGACGAGTGCTGTGCGATAGCCGCGCGAGGCCGCGTCAACGGCGATTCCAAGTCCCGTCGCGCCACCACCCACGACAAGAACTTCGAATTCAAGCGCTTTGAGAGATGCGATTTGTGCTGAGCGTTCAAATGGCCGTTTCATGCTGGACTCCCGAAGAACCGTACGGTATCGACTGCGCGAGACCAGCGTGCGCGAACGCGTGTACGCGTTTCGCTGTCCATCATCGGTTCAAACCGCCGATCCACTCTGCTCTCTGCGGAACTCGCGGTCGTCTCGCACTCGCGTGCGGAACTCGAAGACAGTCCGACCAAAGCGAGTTGTGCTGCACCGAGTGCTGTCGTTTCCAAGACCTTCGGGCGCTCGACAGGAATTCCCGCGAAATCCGCGCATGATTGCATCAAGACATCACTCGCAGCAGCCCCTCCATCGACCCGGAGTGCATAGAGCGAGACGCCGCCCGCGCGAATCGCGTCGACAAGATCAACCACCTCGTGCGCAACACCTTCAAGTGTCGCTCGCGCAATGTGCGCGCGCGTCGAGCCGCGCGTCAAGCCCAAGACTGCACCGCGCGCGAGAGGATCCCAATGCGGCGCGCCAAGCCCAGCAAACGCGGGGACGACCATCACACCTGCTGTATCGGAAACACTCTCGGCAAGCGCGTTCACTTCCGGCGCGTGCGTGAAAAACTGCAAGCCATCGCGAAGCCATTGCACCGCGCTTCCGCCCACAAACACACTTCCCTCGATGGCATAGGTTGTCGTTCCTCTCATGCGCCACGCAACTGTCGCGAGCAAACCCTTCGGTGGACTCGGCATCAGATCACCTGCATTTGCGAGTAAGAAGCAGCCTGTTCCGAAGGTGCACTTCGCATCGCCGAGTTTGCGCGCGCCTTGCCCGAAGAGTGCAGCCTGCTGGTCGCCCGCGACCCCAGTCACAGGAATCGCGATGCCGAGGATCGAGGGATTCGTCACACCAAGATTTCCGGCGCTATCAACGATCTTTGGCAACACACACGCAGGGACACGAAACAGCGCACAGAGTTCGGCATCCCACGCAACGCCATCCGATCCACCAAGTCGCGCGAGCATGGTGCGCGATGCGTTCGAGACATCGGTCGCATGCACAGCGCCCTTCGTGAGGTTCCAGAGGACCCACGAATCGATCGTGCCCGCCGCAAGTTCACCGCGATCCGCACGCTCACGCGCACCATCGATCTCATCAAGAATCCATGCAAGTTTCGAGGCGCTGAAATACGGATCGAGCGTCAACCCTGTCGCAGCGCGAACCGCGGCTTCATGTCCGGCCGCACGCAATGCGTTCATCGTTTCCGCAGTGCGACGATCTTGCCAGACAATCGCACGGCAAATCGGTCGACTCGTCGCACGATCCCACACAACGATCGTCTCGCGCTGATTGGTGATCCCGATCGCACTGATTGCGACTTCCCCAAGATTCGCCTGCCGAACGGCGTCTCTCATACAGTCAAGAAGCGCAGTCCAAATCTCATCTGCATCATGCTCCACGAGTCCTGGCGCGGGAAAGTGCTGCGTGAACTCGCGCTGCGCACTCGCAAGCGCGCGTTCCCCGCAGAAAATGATCGCGCGAACACTTGTCGTGCCGCAGTCGAGTGCGAGAATGACGGGCTCGGAAAGATCTTGCATCACGAGAGACGCTCCAAATCGGCGTTCCGAATCACATTCAAGATACTCAACAGTGCGTTGGAACCGCGACAAACACAAATCGCGCAGCGCCTACCGCTTCGATCACGCGCTATGGATGAAACACATCTGCAAAGGGAGTTTGCCGTAATCGGCCAAGCGCATACTCGTATCGCCGCGCGATCATTCGCTGCAAACGCTGCTTCTTGGGAGCGACCTCCACCGCCTCAAGAAGAAGTCGCATGTGATGCCCTTCGACAAAGCCAGCAATCGGTGGTCGAGACACTTCGATTCTGATCTCGCCAGTTCCCTCAAGAATTGTCCAGAAGTGCGTCCACGCAGTTTGAGTGTCATCCGCGCGCGATGATGTGGTTGTCGCGAGCGGAAGAAGTAACTCAAGGGCTTCATTGAGAACAATCTCTTCACATGCTTCGAGACGCGCAAGAACGCCCTGGGCGTTGAGTTCATTCGATTGCGCCATCTTGCGCAAGATCGCAATCGATTCGAGCGTTTGAATCGTTGATCTCCTCGAGAGCCAAATCATGCGATCAATCCAAAACACTTGGAATCGCTGCACTGCGCGTCTCTGTTCCTTTTGTTCGGCTTCGATTTCTGCAAACAACGCGTTCGAAGCCTTGAGGAAGATCTCGACTATTTTTCGACGCGTTCGCTCTGTGCAGGCATTGATCTCATCATCCACCTCACCACCGCGCAACAATCGATCCATGAGACTCTCTTCCTCGCCGGTCGCTGCTACAGCATCGGCCCGAAGTTGCGCTTCTTTAGCAGCATCGCGCAATGACGCGGCGCGCGCCTCTTGGGCGAGATTCGCTGCGTCGCGCAACAACGCTTGGATTTCAGGCTGCGCATGTTGAAAAAGAGCACGCTGCGCATCACGATCAAGACCTGCGCGCGCTGCGCATGCAAGTATTGAGTCGGGAAACGCGCGACCAAACACTGGATCGCCCTCAAAGATGAAGTGCGTCAAACGCTCAAGCCCAAGCACAACGCGACCGATCCCCTGCGTTGGCATCTCACACGCTGCTTCTAGCATGGCGGCACGAGAAGCGTCGAATGCCTCCTCGCGCGTGACGACCTCTGGCATGTCGCGCGCCAGCGTTGGCGCGATCGCGAACCGCGGATAGGCCGGAATGTGTGCGCGACGCGTGAGTGTCTCTCGCGCCACCGAATCTGAGGCAAGAAACGCGTCAAGGAACGCCGCGACTTCTGTCGGCGACTTCGTGATCCCGTCAAGCGCAAGCGCAGCAGAGACACGCCGAGCATCGTGTATCGTGAACGCTGCGGGGTTGTCCGAGGATTCTTCATCCGAATCACCGGATGAAGCATCGGAGGAAGTATCGTTCGTCTCGCTCGATGGATACAGCATCATCGGCGGACTCGTTTCCCATCGCCCATCCGTATCCGCTGCGTCTTCTGCGCTGATGCGGTATCCAGCGACTTCACGCTCGTCAGAGTGCTGCGCATTCTCTCGCGACCCGTGGTCAATACCACGAAGTGATTCAGGAAGTACTTGTGCTGCCTGCTCGAAACGAGCAATGAGTTCTTCCGTGCACGGATGCTCGCCCCGCAGGAGCGCAGCGTTCGCGTGTTCGCCCAAGTCCGTGCTTTCGAAACTCGACGCAAATGCTCGATCCTCCGCAACAAAACGACGGAACTGCGTCACGCACCCAAGCACGAACTGATGGCGCTGTTCCCGGAGCGCTCGCATCTCGTCATCATGCAACGACACACCATCGCCACGCGAATCTCGCCGAAGCGCTCGCTCCGTGCGTTGCCATGGCTCAGCGATTGCTGAAGCAAATCCGCCATCACGACACGAATTCGAAATGAGTTCAACTCGCAATGCGTCGGCAGCATCGACGCTGATTGCTCGTTCGATGTGATCGGCGAAAGCAAGATTCGCTGCGAGATTTCCCCGAGCAAGTGCTGCGATCGCGCGGAGAGCGTCTTCAGTCGCGCGGATTGAAGCGTGTGGAGTTGCCGCATCGTCTACAGCAATAGCCTCGAACTCCGCGCCGGCGAACTTGAAACCGATTTCGCGAAGCGTGTGATGTTCGCGCAAGATGCGAGGCCACTCTGCAGCCAACATCGCCGCGAGCATTTCGCGTTGCTCCGTCGGGATACGCTGGGTCACACGCGGATGCGCGAGAGCAACCGCGAGGTCCACACACGGCGCGGCGACCAACGGCAAACGGTCGATCAAGAATGATTCCCCATCTGCAAAGGCAACGCGCTGCGCGATTCGACCGCGAAAATTGGCGTGCGCCGTCGCGTTGCTCGCAGGATCAGGACGCACTGCACCAAGGCCACTTGGCGACACGCAGGCCTCGATGACGCGCGCGATGAATGCCTCATGAAGCGAATCCGCAACATCCCACGCTTCTTTCAAGGCACGCGCGTGCGCATCGCGAGTCGGCTCACGGGCTGTGTCCGAGCGCACCTCTTCATCCGTGAAGCTCAGCGCCGCAAGCCTCTCGATCCGAGGATGCACTTTGAGTTTCCACTGCGCGAAGAAATCCTCGTAGAAATTCTCGATCAACTTGAGGGCGCCGCCACCTGCATCGAGTGTGCGCGTTGCCTCATAAAGCACCTCTACCAAACTGATCGGATGTGGCGCGTGATCGAGAAGCGAGAATGAACGCTGCAACGGCGACACAACTCCGCGACGCACTGCGGGATCACATGCGATAGACGCACCGCGTACGGGAAGACCACCGCTTTCCGCTGCTGCGACGCTTGCGATGGACATCACAGCCACAAGCGCGCATCGCACTCGATGCAACGATCGCACGCGCATCATCGCGCGATCAATCTTCATCGCCACCCATCCACATATTGAACCGCTCGTCTTCGCGAGATGCTTGCTCTTGGTCTTTCACGAGCCCCGGCACGAGTGCAGCGTTTTCTGCGCCAAGAATGCGGCGCAACTCAGCGAGAGCCTTCTCGGTGCGCTCGTTACGATTGAAGCGCGCTTTTTCAACTTTTTCCGCGCGCTTTTGATACTCAGCCCAAGTTGCCTCGTCTGCAACACCTGTCATCGGTTGGTCTGCGGGCATGACCATCTCGTCACTGAACTTTTCAAACACCACCGAGTACTCCGCCGCGAGCGCCGTGATCCGAGCACGCTGATCTTCTGAAAGCCCGGACAGCATTTGCGCTGCGTCAAGTTGTACTTGCGCATTGTCCGCGCGCTTGTAGACCTCTGGATATGCCGACGCGAGGACCGCTCGTCGGAAATCACGAGCGAGCATCGCATCATTGGCGTGCGTGTTGAAAGCATCCACGAAGGTCTTCGTCAGCAGTTCGCCAAACGCCCGATCTGATTGACCCGCCTTCAGCATGAGTTCGCCGTATTCGCGCGAAGCGCGTTCCACAGCAGCCTGATCGCGCGTTGCGAAGACGCGCTCTGCCGCATGCTTTCGGTGCGTAAGTTCAAGTCGCTCCTGAACCCGTGCTGCCAGCGAACTCGCAAGTGCTGCAAACTCGGCTTTTGCACCTTCAAGAACAGTGCGCGCCATCGCTGGATCGACCTTCGCGCGCGCGAAGTTCCGTGAAAGCGGCAACGGGACGCCCGTGTCCGCGCCACGCATGTCGGAGCGCGAGACGGCAACATCAGTACGCTCAAGTCGCAAGAGTACGAAGAGTGCGTCATCTGCGGCTAGCCCAAGCGCGCTTGCCAGATCCGCGTAGAGTTTCTCGTCGAGTTCGAACGCGAGCGTGGCGACACGCGTGCGCAACGACTCGAATTCGCGTACCAACGCTTCGTCGTAGCGCAGCATGCCTGCATCGTCGGTTGTCATGCGTCGACGAGCGACTTCGACCATGCGCGCTGCGAGTGGCGCAATCTGTGCATCCCACTGCGCACTTTTCCAGCCATCCACCACCGCCTCAATGACCGCCTGTGAACTACTGTCGATGCCAATCATTTTCGCAATGCGCACGACATCATCTGCTGTCATCGCATCGATCGCCTGACCCGCACTTCCCTCGAGAAATGCCGATCGCAGACGAGCATCGTTGAGCGCAGTTGCTTCGCTCGCGTCATCCTCTGCCTTGGGCGCGCTCGCCACGCGATAGAGTTCGACTTCTGTTCCGTCCTCTTCGTAGCCAGTCGATGAAAGCACATAGCGCGACGCATGGTCGAGAAGTTTCGAGGCAATTTGTTTCAGCGTTGCGTTACCAACATCTCTGTATTGCCGACGCGCAGCGCTCACCGTTTCAGATTCTGCACCCGAAAACATGCCGGCACTCAAAGGCGCTTCAAGCATGGCCTCTGCCAACTTTTCGCTCGCCTGCGCTTGATCGCGTCGCCACGCCTTCAGAATATTCGCGATCTCAACTTTCACTTCAGGCGTGAGGTCGGGATCGCGGTCGATGCGTCCTCCGAGTGACCGCATGCGTGTCCGCGACATGCTGCCCCGACCACCACCGAACCCAACGCTGTTGACAGCCGCATCGGCGACATCAAGCCGCAAGAGAACCCCTGATTCCTCGGGGAGTAACGCAGCGAGAGCAGCAGCACCGGCGCGATTCGCCTGAAAGTTCGACTGCACACTCTTGCGCACTTCTGCGCCCAGCGCCGTTATTTTTTCCATCATCGCCCGCTGCTGCGCTTCCATCGCTTGAAACGACTCGGGGTTGTTCGGATCAACCGCTTGAGCCGCCGCTTGCGCGGATTCCTGCATCGACATCATCACATCGAAGAATCCAACCAGCGCTTTGCGCACCTCTGAGTTGTATTCGCGTGCCTGTCCGAGCGTACGACTCTCCTGAGAGCGCAGCACAGCATCGAATGCCTCGCGGTTCTCTGTGGAAACCTTGCTGA
>JASGCF010000096.1:0-3123 GCA_030054275.1 Limnohabitans sp.
TGCAAGCAGCACGATCGCAAAGAGTGACAGACCAAGACACGCAAGACTCGCCCACTGTGAAGACAGACCAACAATGGTCTCGCCGATGCTGTCTGCCGAAACAACGACAGTCGCTGCGATGGCGACGCTCGCGACCGTGGCTCCGGCGCGCGGAGATCGGCCCGCCGCAAGAACAAGAAGCGATCCGAGTCCGAGCGCACAGAGGGCTCCGGAAAGTGGTCCAAAGAGCGCGACCCCGACCGTCGCAACAGCGTGGGTACATTCAAGCGCAGTTTGAACCGCACCCTCGCCAAGGGGGCTCATCTCTGCGTTCGCATGTGAGGTGGCTTGCGGAATCGGCTGTGAGGGAAGCCGCACCACGATGTGGCTGAGGATCGTCAGTGCCACCAACCCGACGCAGAGCATGACGCCACGCCGAAGCGCTGTCGCGATTCCTGTGTACGGAGAGTCGAACGAAGCGTCCGCAGCGTCACCGCATTGCGTGCCCTCATTGGAGCGGAACATCACAGACCCCTTTCTTCGAGCTCCCCGCGGTATGCACCAAGATGTGCACCGAAGTTTGAACCACGATGTCAACCGAGAGAGGCGAACCACGCATGCGGCGGCCATCGCGCCGCGATGTGCGTTTAGGCGCCCAGCGCCAAACGCTCTCCGAGAACCGTCGGCAAGCCAACAGCGATCGTACGCCGCATCGCTTCTTCGATGTCGTACGCGACGCGTCTGAACTCGACGACCGAACGGGACAAATCCAACACGCAATAACTCGCCCGCGGATCTCGATCGCGAGGTTGTCCAACCGAGCCCGGGTTCAGAATTGTCCTTCCCTCGCGCGGCAGCCGAACAGCGCATGACGCTTCTGCTGCATCGAGTGTTTCCTGCGAAATCTCATTCGACACGGCAGCGGTCTCGACATCTTCAACATGCGGTCGTACCGAAGCGCCCGTGTTCGTGCAGAAGCACGCCGGTACATGCGTATGGCCGACGAGGCAGATCGATTCGCGAATCCAGAAAAATGCGTCGGCTGCATCACGCGATGCCCTGAGGTAGGACATGCCGTGTTCGTTCGGTACAGGGGTGTCGTGCACGGCCAAGATCATTTTGGAAACAGAAAAACTCGCCGGAAGCCCACTGAGGAAGTCGAGATCCGCATCGGCAAGCACCTTGCGGGTGTAGGCAATCGCAGTCCGCGCAATCGGATTCCAACCCTCAGCGCTTCCTCGGTCCAGCACGCCATCTTCGTGATTCCCACGAATCGAGAGCCGGCAATTTCGGCGCACCAAGTCGATGCACTCTGCGGGCTCGGGGCCGTACCCGACAATGTCACCGAGGCAGAGCACCGCATCGACATCTTGGTGATCGATATCGCGCAGCACTTCTTCAAGCGCGACGCGATTGCCGTGGATATCGGAGATGACTGCAAGCCTCGCCATGGTTTGACTCTGTCGAAAGAACTCTGCCGGACTCTCTCACTCGATCACTTCCCCACCGACTCTCCGCTTAGATCGACTTCTCCTCGCATGGATCCACAGCAATTGACTCCTCGACCCCCATCGAAAGCGCGTTCTGAAAGCATGTTCCGAGAGTCCATTGGCCCGACCGCGAGAAGCAGGAACGACCTATAAACCCCCGTCGGAGAGCCTCTCGAAACTCAAAATCACCGCGGGAACGCAACTGCATCCGGAGGGTCGGATTCCGCGCCCTGCGTCCAAACCGAGCCACCCGCCTTTCGAACATTCCACATCTCTGCACTCCGCGGGACCGCGAGAATCCGCACACGCGGAATCTCTCTCAGAGATTTATTCGCCGAACCGAAGAGGTGACGCGATTCCGTGTCGTGTCGTGCCCGTGTCGTGCCCGTGTCGTGTCGTGTCCGTGTCCCCCTCATGCTCCCTCTCATCTCACTGCCTACATCACGCCACACCTCCAGATCTGCGCGACCGCACTCGGTAGGACCCGTCTCCATCGCGCTCGACGGAGCCCGACATCTCCAACTCCAGCAAGG
Source organism: Limnohabitans sp. (assembly GCA_030054275.1). Taxonomy (GTDB): domain Bacteria; phylum Planctomycetota; class Phycisphaerae; order Phycisphaerales; family SM1A02; genus QWPT01. The sequence goes on from JASGCF010000096.1 coordinate 2,003, forward strand.
CAACCGCCATCCGCTGAATCTCCCAGCCCACACTGCGTTCAAGTTCATCTAAGCCCGCGGAGCGAAGACCGCGCAGCGCATCGAGCAAGAGTCGCGCATCCTCCGTCCGGTGATGTCCGGTGTCGTTCGTATTCGACTTCGGTGGCTCCCGATTGTGAACGACAGGGATGTTTCGCGGCTTCGGCGCAGGCTGCTGGCTCCGTTCAACTGCCCCGACCGCAAGCGTGCGCGCACTCGCGATCAACTCGCACACATCGTCCGCGCCACGAACAAGCGTCGCCCAACCCTCCCGAATCGCTCGATGACATCCAGCACTGGCGGCACTGTCGACAGACCCAGGCAAACATCCCACATCTCGCGAAAGATCTTCCACCGCAATGCGCGCGGTCAACAGTGCTCCTGAACGCTCTGCAGCTTCGACGACAACCGTGACCAACGATAATCCTGCGATGATGCGATTTCTGCGAGGAAAAAGCTCCGCGCGAGGCTCTATCGAAGGCAATTGCTCGGTGAGTACCGCCCCGCCACCCTCCACAATCGCCTCGTAAAGATCTGCGTGTTCGGGCGGATAGGGATGATCAAAGCCGCTCGCGACAACCGCGATGGTTCGACCACGCGCACGAAGCGCTGCGCGATGCGCCTCCGCATCAATGCCTCGTGCGCCGCCAGAGACCACGGTCACGCCTCGCTCGGCGAGCGCACTCGCCAACCTGCCTGCGTGCAGGCGCCCATACGAAGTCGCGCGTCGTGAGCCCACGATCGCAACTGCAGGTTCCGGCGCAGCAGACAACGCACCCTTCACGAGGAGTAACCACGGCGGGTCTGGACACGCAAGCAACAGATCCGGAAATCCGCATGTCGGGCGCCCCAAGATGCAGCGCATCTCGATCGATGCCCGATGCGCAGTGATGGATTGAAAGACGGATGTAAGGTCGATTCGCCGTGCCTGCGCTTGCGCTTCGACTGCATCGCGAATCGACAGTCCACTCGCTTGCGAGAACAGCGTCGAATCTGCATTTTCCGCAGCGAATGCGCTTCCGAAGCACTCGACAAGTTTCGCCAAGCGCGCCGGCCCTATGCCGCGAACCGAAAGGAGTCGAAGCGCAGAGGCGATCTCGCTT
>JASGCF010000096.1:3223-3719 GCA_030054275.1 Limnohabitans sp.
CGCGCATGCAAGTCCTCGCTTCGCGCATGCAAGTCCTCGCTTCGCGCATGCAAGTCCTCGCTTCGCGCATGCAAGTTCTCGCTTCGCGACGAACTTGCGCTACCGAATCTTCCCGCTGTGTCAAGTGCGTCCGTCATGCGCGCCACGCTACAACGCGAAAGCGCATTCAACGCAAACACAACACTCGCACACAGAATTTCTGAAATCGTGAGTTTGCAGCGTCGCCGGCGCTCGACTCAAGAACGATCGTTGCGCCCGTCGTCAAATGCACCGTCACCCGATTCGATGCGACGAGACACGATCGTCGACCCGACATCAGAAGTGTCGATCCACTTCGAGGACTCAATGCCGTGAAAGAGGCTGAGCGTATCGAGTGATGTATCAAATGCATTTGGCCATGCCGCGTCAGAATCAAGTTCCTGCTCAGAAGGAAGCGCAACCGACTCAGCGCGAATGTCAACGCTTGCAACTTCTTCAGCCACGACTTCTTCAGCCA
>JASGCF010000096.1:3948-10042 GCA_030054275.1 Limnohabitans sp.
TTCTTCAGCCACGACTTCTTCAGCCACGACTTCTTCAGCCACGACTTCTTCAGCCACGACTTCTTCAGCCTCGACTTCTTCAGCCTCGACTTCTTCAGCCTCGACTTCTTCAGCGAGTTCCGTACTCGTCACTGCTGCGACGATGCCGTCAGACTCGGTAGAAAGCGGGCTGGAAACACTGGAAACACTCGAAACACTCGAAACACTTGAGGCACTTGTAAGAGTTGGATCACAGTGCTCTGCGTGTGATGCATCGCGATCCAAAGTCGTCACCGCACAAGCAACCAAGGTGCCCCGCGTAACTTCCGAAACAACTGCATGCGTCTCGCGAGTGGCCGCAGCATCTTGCGTCGACGCATCAGTACCGACAGCAGTGCGACGACGAGGCAATGCAGCGCTCGGTCCAAACACAAGTCCAACGAAGATCAGAAAAACTCCACTCGCAAGGATCCACAACCGACGAGGGCCCGTTGCAAGCCGTGCGAGCAGTGTGTCTGGATACGGCGCAGTCGCAGGCAAAACCAACGGTTCGGAATCGTCGATCCACTGGCCAACCGTCGCATTCATCGACGGAAGCATCACCAATGGACGCTCATCTGCAGGCATTCGATTCAACTGACTCGCAGCAAGCCGTTCAACGAGTTGCACATCTTTCTGTTCGATCGATGTTGTCAGCGCGTCGTATGCGGCAAGTCGTCGTTCTGAATGCTCGTACATCGCCCGATGTTCTTCGAGCGAGTTACGCAACTCATGCAAATCGCGTTGGGCAGGAATCAGCGTGCCTGCAATGATCAATCCAAGACCAGTGATCACAAACGGCCAACCTGGATCAATGCGAAAGAGCGCGCGCGAGGCATCGCGTGCAGTCGACTGCGCTGTGGAACGCGCGTGCGAGGCACCACGAAGCGCTCTCTCAACCATCGACGCACGCGCATCACCAGCCGCGCGCATTGCGTGAAGTTCCCCGTCGGCTGCCGCAGCCACGGAAGCGTGCATGTCGGAGTTGCTTGTTTCGACACGCAGCGTGTGTGCGTCGGGAGCTCCCGAAACTCCGCGTGCGGGCTGCTGCGCATCGGTCATCGTGGTTTGAGGTGCAGACATCGTGGGTATTATCGACACAATGTAGGTGATTCCTGCAACTTCGGCGCACGCCAATGGCCCGCGGTTTGGCCCAGTGCCTCAAACCTGCCGAGTGGTAGGTAGATGGCCCGTGGGCAACTTCCCCAATCGCCCCGAAGTCTCGTAGAGCCGACTGCAACCCTGCATTCGCACCCTCCCGCCGCCGATGGTCGCGGTGCACTCCATGTCGGAATGCAATGCACGCGCCAAGCGCGACCATCAACGGAAGGTGTCCCCGATGGGGCTTCATGCCTCGATCCACGCAGCATCCAAGGCGGCAGTCCTCACCGACGCAAACGACTTGCAAAGCCTCGTCGCACTCGGTGACCTGCTGAGACAACTCTCAGCCGACGCGCTCAGTGAAGGCGCGATGGACATTGCGCGAGCCTCCTCAAGCGCCGCCGATCTCTCCGATGAAATCGTGCTTCGGCAGGTCGACGATGTCGATGCGGCGTTCCGTCGGCTGGTCGATGCAGTACGCGCATGCGACAACGCTGCTGCCGCTGCAGAGGCTCTGCCCCGCGAGGTCGCCGATCCTGAACTCCTGCTCGCATGGGTGGCCGGATGTGAATCCACGCTTCCTGAAATCGAGCATCTCGCGGTCCAAGCCGAATCACAAGGTTTCTCAGGCGAGATCGCGGCGGATATTCGCCGGCGCATTCACACGCTCAAAGGTGAGTGTGGTGTTCTGAGCCTCTCCGAAGCGCAATCGCTCTGCCATGATCTTGAGTCTCGGATTGACGAATCTTCTGATCCATTCCCAATCGAAGCCGTGCTCGCTGTCTGTGATTGGATGAAATCGCTCGTCGCGACGCTCCGAAGCGATCCAAGCGCGGCTGAGCCAGACGCGACCGACGCGCGCGCCACGCTCGCTGCACTTGGAACAGATCGTGCCACCACTCAAGGCAGTGCACAAAGTTTCGAAGTGCAAACCACGACTCCGAGCGTTGCCGAAACAAGAACTGCGCAGCACGCAACACCGTCAATGCCTGCGGCCGATCCGTTCGCACAGTTCGCGTCCATCGCGGCGGATCTCCGCGTCTCGATGAACCTCGAGGGCGCCGATGAAAATGTTGGCGACTTTGCGTTGGAGGCGAAGGAACACCTCGCAAACGCTGAAGTTGCCGTACTCGCGCTTGAATCTGGAAACAGCGACCCCGAGCAGGTCAACATCGTTTTCCGCGCCTTTCACACGATCAAAGGCGTTGCGGGCTTCCTGAATCTCCCGCGCATCGTCGAGGTCGCGCACGCTGCAGAGTTTCTGCTCGACAAGGTGCGATCCAACAAACTGCCGCTCTCCGCAGGAGTGCTCGAACTCGTCCTTGCATCGAGTGATCTGCTTGGTCAACTGATTGGCGTACTTTCGGGTGGCGAGGCACCGCGCGAACGCGAACTACGCATCTTGGTCTTCCGACTTGAAGCAGCATGCGAAGGACGATTTGTTGGCGGGCAGACGACACATCTCACATCCAACGAAAGCGTATCGACAACGATGTCGGCGACGACAACGATGACGAATGCGACGGATGCGACGGATGCGATGGATGCGACGAACGGTGGCGCAAACACTTCAGCGGAGTCGATCGCTGAGGCGAAACCCGCCGTTTCAACACCGATCGCCCGCGCAACTCTCCCCACCGAAAGTGCAGCCGTTGCCGAAGCCACCAACGCGTCGACAGCAAAGCAGCACGCCATGGCGAAGGCCGATCAGAGCGTCAAGGTTTCGACACAACGCATGGATTCGCTCGTGAACTTGGTCGGGGAACTCGTGATCGCGCAACTCATGGTTGTGCAGGATCCGGTGGTTGGAAAGCTCGGCGATCAAAGGGTGCAACGCAATCTCGCGCATCTGGGCAAGATTGTGCGCGATCTGCAAGAGACTTCGATGAGTCTCCGTATGGTCACGCTGAAGTCAACCTTCCAGAAAATGGCGCGCCTCGTGCGTGATGTTGCCGCGAAGGCTGGCAAGCGCATTCAACTTGAGGTTGAAGGCGAGGATGTAGAACTCGATCGCAATGTTGTCGAGGAAATCGGCGACCCGTTGGTTCACATGATTCGCAACGCATGTGACCACGGCATCGAACCTGCTGCAGAACGCGTCACCGTTGGCAAAGCCGAAACCGGCACGCTGCGTTTGCGCGCATTCCACTCGGGCGGCTCGATTGTGATCGAAGTTGAGGATGATGGACGCGGCCTCTCGCGCGAGCGCATCATCCGAAAGTGCCTTGAAAAGGGCCTCATCGATCCGTCGCGAAACACAGCCGAGATTTCCGACAGCGAGGTGTTCAACTACATCTTCCTTCCAGGATTTTCGACCGCCGAGAAGATCACAGATATCTCTGGCCGCGGCGTCGGTATGGATGTCGTGCGTCGAAACATCGAAGCGCTGCGCGGTTCTGTCGAGATTCGATCCACGCCTGGCAAGGGCTCGGTGTTCTCGATGCGTCTCCCGCTCACGATGGCGATCATCGATGGCATGGTGGTGCGCGTTGGTCACCAACGATACATCGTGCCAACACTCAACATCGAACGATCGTTCCGTCCAACCACTGAGCAACTCACCAAAGTGCTCGGGAAAGGCGAAGTCGCCAAAGTGCGCGACGCCTTGCTTCCCATCTACCGACTGCAACGCGTCTTCAATCTTGCAGAGGGCGAATGTGAGCTTGAACATGGCTTACTGCTCGTTCTCGAAAACGGAAAGCGTCGCGCATGCGTTTTCGTCGACGAAATCCTTGGTCAACAGCAAGTCGTCATCAAAACACTCGGCGATACACAACCCCAGATTCGCGGCGTCTCGGGTGGCGCCATCCTTGGCGATGGGCGCGTCGCGCTCATCGTCGATGTCGGCGGATTGCTTGAAACAGCGTCTGTCGCACTTTCAGCTTGAACTCCTCATACACGCTCAACGCGCAAGGAAACTGCCATGGCCATCACCGATCGCATCGAATCGAACACTTCCACTCGTGAATCCCGGGGCGCGAACGAGAACAAGTTCCTCACCTTTTGCCTTGGCAACGAGCACTTCGGTGTGGAGATCCTTCGCGTGCGTGAAATCATCGGCATGCTTGCGATCACGCCGCTTCCACAAACTCCGCCGTATGTCCGCGGAGTGATGAATCTCCGCGGCCGAATCATTCCTGTGATTGATTTGCGACAGCGTTTTGGGCTTGTGGCAGCTGAGGCAACGAAAGAAACATGCATCGTGGTGCTCGAAGCGGCAAATGACGATGGGTCACAAACAGTCATGGGCGCCATCGTCGATAGCGTGCGCGAAGTACAGGACATCCCAAAATCGGCGATTGAGCCAGCACCCGAGTTTGGCTGCGAAATCCCGCTGCGTTACATCCTCGGGATGGGCAAACTCAAGGATCGCGTGGTCGTGCTTCTTGACATCGCAGAAGTGATTGGAATGCGTGAACGCGCGCAAATTGCTGGTGCGATCAAGGACACCGCAAATCTCACCGGTAGCGAACGCCGCGCTGCGTAACGAACGCGCTTCCTCACTGAACGGTCTCACACGGTCGCGCGATTCAACGCAGGAGTCCACATGTCTGTGCTCACGGAATCAACCTTCAAACGCATCGCTGATATCGCGCGTCGTCGCTGGGGACTCTCCCTTGGTGAACGCAAGATGCAACTCGTCGCAAATCGACTCACCTCGCATCTGCGAAAGTCGGGAGGCGGCGCGATCGAAGACTATGTTGGCCGTCTTGAGCGAAATCCAACAGAGGATGACATGCTCGTGCTCTTCGACATTCTCTCCACGAATGTCACGAGTTTCTTCCGTGACCCTGCGCACTTTGCATTCCTCGAGCGGGAGCTCTACACCGGACTCGCCAAAGGCACGCTCGCACTTCCGGGGAAGCGTTTGCGCATTTGGTCGGCAGCATGCTCCATCGGGGCAGAGCCTTACTCCCTCGCGATGCAGGCGCTAGAACTTCTGCCCGCAAATGCGGGATACGATGTGAAAATTCTCGCAACCGACCTCGCCAATAAAGCGATCGTTGGCTGCCGTGAAGGCGTCTACACCGAAGCGCAGCTCACAGGGCTTTCACCCGAGCGCCGCGCGAAGTTCCTCGTGAAGGCGGACCCGAAGCCAGGCACTGGTGAGCCACGCTGGCGTGTCAAAGACGAAGTCAAACGACTTGTCGAGGTGCGTCGCCAAAACCTGGTCGAGCCGTACACCGGCCTCGGACCATTCGATGTGATCTTCCTACGCAATGTGATGATCTATTTCGATCGCGATACACGGCGCGAGGTCGTCATGCGCATGCACGGCGTGATGCGGCCTGGATCCATCATTGCTGTCGGTAGCGCTGAAACGCTGTCTGGACTCGATGTTCCGCTCAAGGCGGCGGCGCCGAGCATCTATCTCCGCTAACGACGCTCTTTCTTTTGTCCCATGTTGCACTGTTCGGATCGAGGCCCGTGATGTCGAGGTTTCAGTTGCCCGGAAGCCCATCCTCTCTTTCAGCCGTCGCTGCAAAGGACGACCCGTCTCGCGCGATCGGTCTTGATCGAACGGCTCGCGATCGCGTTGTTGTCGGGGTCGCAGATCTTGCCGTTTCGAAAGATCCTGGCAAAGTCATCGTGACCTACGCGCTCGGAAGTTGTATCGGTGTGACTGTCTACGACCCAGTTGCAAAGGTCGGCGGCATGCTGCATTTCATGCTGCCTGAATCGACCGTGAGTCCCGAAAAAGCTGCGGCAAACCCTGCAATGTTTGGGGATCTCGGCATTCCCCTGCTCTTTCAGAAGGTGACCGAAGCAGGTGCGCGTCGAGAACGCCTCATCGTGTGCGCCGCAGGTGGCGCCGAAGTACTTGCAGACGACGGTCACTTTCGAATCGGAAATCGAAACCGCACGATCTTGCGCAAGATCTTCTGGAAACAGAATCTTCTGCTCGCAGCGGATGACACCGGCGGTCAACATAGTCGCACGATGTCACTCAAACTTGCCGACGGTTCGATTCAGA
>JASGCF010000465.1 GCA_030054275.1 Limnohabitans sp.
CTTGATCTCCGACTGGGTTTGCACGCGCGCATCGTACGAAACCGCGTACGACCGACACTCCCCTCGCGAATGAAACAGGCCCAGTGTGTACTGGGCCTGATTGAAAGGATGATGGAAAGGGCGGAGGAAGAAATCCCCAACCCGCGTTGACTTAGCTGCCCCACGCTCCCAAGAGTGCAGCAAGGTCGCCAGCATCGACAACGCCGTTGCCATCGAGATCGCCGATGCCAGAGTTCCCCCAGTTTCCAAGGAGAATCGCAAGGTCGCTCGCGCTCACGACACCGTCGCCATCCAAATCGGCTGGGTTTCCAGCGGCAATCTTGATTGTTGCGGCATCCATGGCCACCGGCGCACTCTTGCCAGCACCGGTCCACGCGTCATAGGCGCTTTGACCATTGGTGTCGGTCTTGTTCGCGTCGCGGAGGAACTCCATGTATTCCTTCGTCGAGGTTTGGTAGTAGAGCGTCACGGTGACGCCGGTCGCGCCAGCAGGAACCTCAAAGAGTGTTTCGTCCCAGTGCTGACCGTCTGCGTACGCGTACCCAATAGGCCCTGAGCCAATCGCGGTGTAGGCTGCGTTGGTGAAGCCACGCGCTGGAATACGGTTGTCGAAGTACACCTTATTCGCAAGCGCGAGGTGGAAGCCAGGACCAGAGGGCAGGCCTGTCAGCGCTGCGACAGCCGGCGAAATCCCTTGCTTCGCTTGATACACCTTGGTGTCGGTCGACGAAAGCGTTGCGGTGACATTGTCATACGCGCCGCGCTCTGCCACGACTTGGCCAGCAGCGTTGGTGAAGCGCACATTGAGCCACATGCGGCGGCCCTCTGGATATCCCGAAGGCAACTTGTGACCAGACTCGTTCGTCACGCGCACCTTCACCTGATTGCCGACTTGCGTCACGGTCATGTCTGATGCGTTTTGCAACATCGTCACTGTGCGCGCAGTCGCATCGTCGATCCGGTCTTGCGTCAAGCCGATGGCGTCTGCTTCCTCTTCGCCAATTTGATTGCGAATCGCTTGCACAACCCAAGTGTTCGCGCCCGCGAACGAGTGTTGCGGCATGTCGGTGCGTTCAAACCACGGCTCACCGAACTCGTAGAAGCGGCAACCGCCTGCGATCACCTTCGGCATGTGGCAATCTTGACAACTCGACACAACGCCGTCCGCGTCGTTCCCGCCGAAGCGACCATCTGCGTAATACACACCAGTGGTCGCGTAGGTGCTGTTCAGCCACTCGCTGTAGGTGCGCTGCTCGGGGAACATGTTCGCTGGATTCTGTGTCGGGTGCGCCGCATTCAGCGGGTTCAACACATACTCGCCCTTCTTGTTCTTCGAATAGAGCGGATTGCTCACATCGTGGCAGGTGCCGCAGAACTCGCTCGAGCGGTGGTACGGCGAGGTGATGAGTTTCACGGGATATCCGTGCAGATTTGCCGGAACATCACTGAATGGGCCGCGGCGGTTGTCTTCGAAGTCAACCACGAATCGCGCGTTGCCATCACCCGTTGGGATGAGGCCTTCCGCTGCGAGTGCGCTGATGATCGGCACATCGGGCTGCGCTGGATCGCCGGGATACCCAACAGCGCTTTCTGCGCCGAGTTCGGGATTGACAACGCGGTGGCAGAAGTTGCAGTTGATTCCGTCGTAATCCTCGGGAATGAACTCCGCTGTTGTGCCCGTCGATGACCGTCCGCCGAGCCATGCGCCGGGCGCGTGGCAGCGAATGCATGTCTCACCGCCGATGTTCGCGTCTTGATTTGCGATCGTAAGCGCTGCGTGCCACACGGGGTCGCGCGCGCTCTGGCCCATGAGGCTGGTCACCCAAGTGTCGTAGGGGGCAACTTCGTCGCCGTAATCTGAGTGGCAGTAGGTGCAGTTGATCGAACCAGTGATTGGCGCGAACGCCTCACCATTTGGTTCGGGCTGCGTACCAGGCTGGAAGAAGTCGTTTGCGGTGGTTGGAAGTTGGGTCTGCCCGCCGCCGCGCGCAACAACGCTGCCAACGATCGCGCACAACGACAGCGCGCCGAAGCCGACCAGCGCGCTTCGCGCAACTGCGCCGTAACGCGCATGCGAAGAGCGATGAGATTTGGCTGAGTTCGGAACGCGGGAAAGGGGTGCATCGCTCATAACGGCTTCTCTAAGGTGGATCTTTGCATTTGTTTCGCGGGACGCGACACTTACGCAG
>JASGCF010000097.1 GCA_030054275.1 Limnohabitans sp.
AATCGTCGGACCGACTGGACAAGTCATCGCCGTCGAACGGAGCGCGCGCTTTCTTGATGTTCTCACTCGCGCGGCTTCCGAAGCCGGGCATCACTGGATCAAACCCGTACAGGCAGATCTGATGGAGGGCCCCCTTCCCATCACCGACATGGACGCGGCTTGGTGCCGCTGGGTTGCGTGCTTCGTTCCGAATGTCGCGAAACTCATCAGAACTGTTGCCGCGACTCTCAAACCAGGCGGCCGCTTGGTGCTTCACGAGTATCACGCCTACTCGACCTACGGGCTGTTACCGCGACGGATGGAAATCAAGGGATTTGTCGATGCCGTCTACGAAAGTTGGAGGGCGCAAGGCGGCGAACCGGATATCGCTGCGCAACTACCGCAACTCCTTGTAGCACAAGGATTCGAGATCGTGGCCGCGCGCCCAATTGGCTTCGCGGCGCGTCCACATGATCGCGGATGGAACTGGCCAGCTGGTTTCGTTCGAACGAATGTTCCTCGATTGGTTGAGTTGGGTATTCGCGACGCGGAGTGGGCCCACCAAGTACTTCATGCACTTGATGAGGCAGAAAAAGATCCCGCCTCGATTTTCATCACACCAACCGTGCTTGAAATCATCGCCGTCTGGAAGGGCTGATTGCCTCAACGACCGTGTGCGCGAGGAAGCCGAACGAAATTCAGGAGCGCACGGACGCGTTTCAGCGCGTCTTCTTGTACGCTTGACGGTTCGCACTTTCACGGACTCCGACCCGTGCCAACAACACCATCCAAAAATCAATCTCTCGGCGCGACCACCGCCACCATCTCGACCTTCTCCGTCACCGTCGTTGATCTCGCTCACGGCGCAGCGTTGTTCGCAACACGCGACTTTGCGCGTGGCGAGCGCATCTTGCGGATCGAGGGGAGAACGCAACAACATCCAACGCGATACTCGATTCAGATCGATCATGGTCTGCACATCGAAGCGGATGGCGATCTGCGCGAGGCGGATATGCGCGTGCGTCATCCATGGCGATTTCTCAACCATTCGTGCGATCCAGTGGCGCGCATCGAAGGCGACGCGCTCTATGCAAGAAGCGCCCTTCGCGCCGGCGAAGAAATCACCTTCGACTACACCACAACGGAGGCGGACATGGCTGAGCCGTTTGATTGCCGTTGCGGCAGTTCACGGTGTATTGGCCGCGTGCAGGGATTCTTGCACCTTGATCCACGCGAACAGCAGGCGCGACGCACCCATCTCGCGCCACACATTCTTCGCCTACTTGATGCGAACATCTCGCGCGCACAAGATCGTCCCAACGGGAGCATTTCGTCGCGCGTATGACTGCAGCGAAGACGGTGCTCGATCTCTTCGACCGCGCTGTGCGAAACGCGCCCAACGCGATCGCGCTGGAAATCCCGAACGCGTGCGCGTGGTCCTACGCAGAACTTGATCGCAGTGCAGAGAGCGTGGCGCGAGAGATCGCTCGCATCTTTGCCGACACGCCTGCGAAGGATCAAGTCGTTGGAATCGCCCTCGCGCGCGAGGATCCATGGCTCTTCGCATCCATGCTTGGAGTCATGCGCGCAGGTGCGGCCTATGTCGCGATCGACCCGAGTTTTCCTGCGAAGCAAGCAGCATCCATCTTGGCAGACGCCGATGCTGTTGCATTGATTGCAAGCGATGCACGGCATGCGGAAATCGTGACGCATACGAGGGTGCACGCAACAGGGCTCAAGGATGCGACGCCATTTCCCGTCCATCTCACTCCTGAGCGCTGCCAATCTACCTTGGCCCTCGCAGATGAAAACGCTCCCAAACTGCAAAGTCCAGCACCTGATGCGCTTGCCTATGTGATCTACACTTCAGGAACAACAGGAAAGCCCAAAGGCGTCGAGATCGAACATCGGTCACTGCTCAACCTCGTTGCGTCTGACAGCGATGCGTTTGCGCTTTCGACATTGGATCGTGTGGCGCAGGGTTCAAGTGCAAGTTACGACTCAAGTGTCGAAGAGATGTGGCTTGCGTGGGCGGCCGGAGCGACTGCGGTCGTCATGGATGATGCCACGGCTCGCCTCGGACCGGATCTTGTCGAGTGGCTCATGAAGCAGCGCATCACGGTGCTCTGTCCGCCACCAACACTGCTGCGCACGCTCGCGTGTGATGACCCGGAACGAACGCTTCCAGAGATTCGCTTGCTGTATGTCGGTGGCGAAGCATTGCCCGCGGATGTCGCGGAACTTTGGTCGCGCGGCCGACGGCTTGAAAATGGCTACGGGCCGACAGAGTGCACGGTCACATGTCTTCGCTCGACGATACGACAAGGTGATCCGATCACGATTGGTCGCGCCATCGCGGGGACTTTTGCTGCTGTCATCGATCCTGAAGACGCGTTGCTGCGCGTTGTGGAAAGCGACGCGCACGGCGAACTCGTCATCGGTGGCGCGTCGCTTGCACGGGGATATCGCGGCCAACCCACCATCACGCGCGAGCGGTTTATTCAACATCCGGAACTCGGTCGCGTGTACCGCACGGGCGACCTTGTGCATCGTGACGCGCGCGGCGAGTTTCACTATCACGGCCGCATCGATGCGCAGGTCAAATTGCGGGGCTACCGCATTGAACTCGGCGCAGTTGAAGCGAAACTTGCAGCACTGCCGAATGTGCTTGAGGCAGCCGCGACCGTCGAGGAGGCGAATACGCCGCGCGCAAAACTGGTTGCGCATGTTGTTGCGCGCACAGGCGCAACGATCAACAGCGACGCACTCCGCGACGCGCTCCAACTCGAACTCCCGCCTTACATGGTGCCGACAGCGATTGCAGAAATCGACGCGATTCCGCGAAGCGTGGGCGGGAAAATTGACCGCAAGCGATTACCCGTCATCTCGGCTCCATCTCGAGAACCAAAGCAGAACTCGTTTGTCCCACCGACGAACGACATCGAGTACACGGTCTCTCGTGCGTTCGCGTTCGCAGGTGGGCGGTCGACAGACAGGCATGCGCGAACGGAAGATGCTCAAACGGAAGATGCTCGAACAGAAGATGCCTTCGTTTCAATCGATGATGACATCTTCGACGATCTCGGTCTCGACTCACTCACGGTTGCGATAGCAATCTCACGCCTCCGAAAGAGCGAGACTACGCGCGCAGTGACCGTTCGACTTGCCTACGAGCACCGGACTGTTCGCGACATCGCTCGCGCACTTGCAGACGGCAACGCGAAGCAGCTCAAGCAAGATGCAGGCGTCCTACACGCCAACACCATCAAGCAAGATCCACTTGCACAGGCAGTCGGGGTCGCGCGGCCAACGCTCTTCGGCGTTGCGCAATGCGCATTTCTTGGACTACTTGTCGTGGTGCTTGCCCAGTTTTTGTGGATTCCAACACTTGTTGCCCAGTTCAATCCCGTGTGGCTTCAGGCCTTCGTGCAACCCCTGCTGGGCAGCGACACATGGTTGGTGGATGGCGAAAACATTGTCGGGGCTTTGGCAGTCGTTGTAGGTCTGTCGCTCGCGGCATTGTGCTCGCTCCTGGCCTACACCACGATCGCGATCACTGCAGGCGTTGCCGCAAAGTGGTTCCTCATCGGGCGCTACAAACCGATGCGTGTTCGCGCATTTTCAAGTTGGCATTTCCGCCATTGGGTGGTCGTGCGACTCGTTGCACTTGCGCCTTGGGACATGCTCGAAGCGGTCGGTCTTGCCCCCTTTGCGCTGCGACTCTTTGGGGCACGCATTGGAAAGTGCGTACATATTCATCGCGGCGTACGACTCACGGATGGTGGCTGGGATCTCATCACGCTTGAAGATCACGCGACGATCGGACAAGACGCATGTCTGCGCGCTGTTGAACTTGAGGCTGGAACGCTGGTCATTGGGCCAGTCACAGTGCGACGCGGCGCGACGCTTGAAACCCGTGCTGGACTTTCACCTGGCGCTGAGTTAGGGGAAGGCAGCATTCTTCGCGCACTTTCCAATCTTCAACCATCGACGGTCTCTGCGCATGCCGTGCTCGACGGTGTTCCTGCAGAACGGCTGACTTCAGCGCCAACACCACCTGTTGTCGATCTACCACCGAGTGCCTTCACCCGCACCGTGATAGGTTTGATGATCTTCTTCGTTCTTGTTGCAACACTGCTTCTGCCATGGACGATTGCGGCATGGGCTTTCGGCTTACTCCCAGCGCTCGGCGGCACAGAGATCACAGTCGAAAGCCATCTTTACAGCGCCAAAGGTGCCATTTTCCCATCGCTCGGCGGCCTCGTGCGAATCGTCGGAACAACAGTCATCGCTGGCGTTGCAACTGTTGTACTTCAGGCGCTTCTCGTACGACTGCTTGGAAAGCCACCCCGCACTGCGTATGCGCTCGGCAGTATCGCAAGCCTTCGGATGTCCATGCAGTCGATGCTCGTCGAGGGTGCTGGAAAGTGGCTCTCTGGAACAATCATGTGGCCGATGTGGCTGAATCTCGCTGGCGCGCGCATCGGTCGCGGTTGTGAAATCTCCACTGTGACAGATGTCATCCCGTCGACCGTCGAGATTGGTCACGAGACCTTTTTCGCAGACGGTATCTACTTGGGCGGTCCGCGACTTCATAGCGGCACCGCGACGATTGAACCAGTTTCGCTTGAGGCCTCTTGCTTCATAGGAAACCACGCTGTGCTTCCGGCAGGCACGCGCATCGCACGCGAAACACTCGTTGGGATTTCAACGCGCGGCGATGGGCTTCCGAATGAGGCTGGTGCGTCGTGGTTTGGACATCCGATTTTCCGGCTTCCGAATCGAGAGATCATCGAGATGTCGCGTGAACTCACGCATGAACCATCGCTGGTTCGCCGCATGAATCGCTGGTCATGGGAATTGGCACGGTTCGCTCTACCGATCGGACCTGTCTTCGTCTGTCTCGTGATGTACCGCGTGCTTGGGCTCGCTGCGAGCGAAACAGACGCACTTGTCTTCCGTCTCGTGTGGCTTCCCCTTGCGCTCTTCACGGCCTGCGTCGCGCTCGCTGGAGCGGTTCTCCTTGTGAAGTGGATGCTGATTGGACGCGTCAAGCCAGGCACGCATGCGCTCTGGAGTTGCTGGTGCAGTCGCTGGGATTTCCTGTATGTGATGTGGGGAATGTGGGCATCTGTGCCACTGACATTCCTCGAAGGAACTTTCGTCCTTGTTGGGTATCTCCGCCTCATGGGTTCGCGCATCGGAAAGCGCGCGCTCCTCGGTCGCGGCTTCTCGCATGTTGTAGATCCTGACATGCTCTACTTCGGAGACGATGTGACGGTGCAAGCACTCTTTCAAGCGCACACCTTTGAAGATCGTGTCCTCAAAGTTGATCATGTACACATCGAGCATGGCGCGACCGTCGGCGCAAACACAGTGTTGCTCTATGGCGCTCGCATCGGCCGCAATGCCATTGTGGAGCCGCACTCTGTCGTGATGAAACGCGAAGTGCTTGTGGAATCGACACGATATGAAGGCGTTCCGACACAGCCAATTGGATCCGTATAAGTGCGCAACACACAACGCTGCACAAGACTTACGCACGCCGCAATCGAAGACTGTTCATCACAACCGTCACACTTGAAAGCGCCATCGCAGCACTGGCGAAAACTGGCGGCAACAAGATTCCGGTCCACGGATAGGCAACGCCCGCCGCAAGCGGAATCAAAATAAGGTTGTAGCCAAATGCCCACGCGAGATTCTGTCGAATCACGCGCAAGGTGCTACGCGACAGCGCCACCGCACGACCAATCGCTGCGAGATCATGCGTCACCAACACCACATCCGCACTAGCTTTCGCGACATCCGTGCCCGAAGACATCGCAATCCCCGCGTCTGCGGCTGCAAGAGCGACAGCGTCGTTGATGCCATCGCCGACAAACGCAACGGGCATCTGCGACGAAAGTTCGCGAAGGAAAAGCGCCTTTGATTCAGGAGTCATCGCAGAACGAGCGCGCTCCGTCGCGATACCCACGGCCATCGCGACACGCTGTACAGCGGGCACCGCATCGCCACTCGCGATCCATGATGCAATGCCACGCGATTGAAGTTGCTCGATCGCCGCCGAAGCAGTTGGCCGCACGGAATCTTCGAGCGCAATCACTCCGATAAAGCGGGTTTCGATTGCGATAGACACGACCGTCTCGCCCTCACGCGCCGCGAATGCTGGCTCGGTTTCGCGTGGCAGTTCGCACACCCCTTCGCGAACAAGCCAATCGCGTCGACCAACAAGGACGCGTTCACCGCGCAACACTCCCGTCGCTCCTTCACCAGCCACAGCGCGAAACTGGTCTGCGCGCAAAAATTCAATGTTTCGTTGCTGCGCTGCTTCGACGATACCGCGCGCGATCGGATGTTCACTTGAAACTTCAACGGAGGACGCTGCAGAGAGGAGTCGATCGCTCTCGAAGCCAATCTGTGGAACAACGCGCGTGACGCGAGGTGCGCCGACGGTCAGCGTGCCTGTCTTATCGAAGACCATCGCGCGAATCGTCGCGAGCTTTTCGAATGCCGCTGCGCTGCGAAAGAGCACTCCCGCTTGAGCAGCGCGTCCTGATGCAACCATCACAGCAACTGGAGTTGCAAGCCCAAGTGCGCATGGACATGCAACAACGAGCACGCTCACGAATGCCTCAAATGCGCGTAAAACGCGTACTTCCGCCGCTCCAAAGATCATCCACAATGCGAAGGACGCGCCAGCAACGACAAAAATCGCAGGCACAAAAATCGCAGCAACACGATCGGCTGTCCGTGCGATATTTGCTTTGGTTGACTGCGCTCCATGCACCATCGCGATGATGCGAGCAAGCATCGTGTCGGTTGATGTTCGCGTTGCCACAACATCCAAGACGCCGAGCGTGTTCATGGTGCCCGCGACAACATGGTCTCCAGCGCGCTTGACCACTGGAAGCGGCTCACCAGTGAGCATGGATGCATCAATCTCGCTCGCCCCGTGCACAATCTCGCCGTCCACTGGTATCAGTTCGCCCGGTCGAACACGCACGCGCATCGGCGGAGCGACCATCGCAACGGGTGTTTCACGCTCAATCTCGCGATCACCGTCGCGTTCAACGACGCGCGCCGTCGGTGTCACCAGCGCACTCAATGCGCGAATCGCATCTCCTGCGCGAGCTGTTGCCCGCGCCTCCAGCAATCGCCCGAGCAAGACAAACACAATGATGATCGCAGCTGCCTCAAACCAAAGATGCGGCATGTGCGCGTCATGCGTCGACGATGTCCATTGAAACTGAACGAGCGACCAAACACTCGCGACATAGGCAGCGGTTGTGCCAAGCGAAACGAGCGTGTGCATGTCGGTACTGAAATGCCGAGCTTGCGACAGCGTGGCACGGTGTATCGGCCAACC
The DNA here is from genome assembly GCA_030054275.1 of Limnohabitans sp. Lineage (GTDB taxonomy): Bacteria > Planctomycetota > Phycisphaerae > Phycisphaerales > SM1A02 > QWPT01. The sequence goes on from JASGCF010000097.1 coordinate 7,346, forward strand.
ACACCAAAGAAAAACTGGCGTCGCAAGCGCACACTGGGTCCACGAAGCGCCTTCCCCCGCAAGCCATGCCACCTGTCCATGCGTCATAGCCATCGCTGCGAGTGGAACTGCAAGCGCGGAACCCACAAGAAATCGCAGCCGAAGGCTGGCCAACGCGCGCGCCTCTTGGGCAGCACGCGATACAGGATCTTGATGCCATGCAAGCCGAAATCCCGCACGCTGCACTTGTTGCGCAAGTTGCTCTGGCGTCGTCCGCGTTGGATCAAACTCGACACGAGCAACTCGCGTCGCAAACGCCACATCCGCAGTCCGTACCGCGCGATCGCTTCGCAACACTCGCTCGACTTTCGCCGCACACGCTGCACAGTGCATTCCTTCGACCGGCATGATCTGCACGACGGTTGTCGGTTGAGAAGTCATCGCGGGCGCCGCGTTCACAGCGGGCCCGCTCTCGGAGTGCGCGTCGATTGGGCGATTCGCCATCAAGCGAAACTCAATCAGGCGTTCTGCTCAAGTCGCGCCTTCACGGCCGCTCGCGGCATGTATCCGGTCCACGAATCTGCGACTTCACCGTTCTTCATCAAGAAGAGCGCTGGAATCCCGCGAACACCAAAGGCGGCCGCGATCTCGGGTTCCGCATCGACATCGACGAAGCCAATGCGCACGCGACCCTCGAGTTCTGGAGCAAGTGCCGCGAGTTCGGGCTTCAACATCTTGCAGGGCGGACACCATGCAGCCCAGAAGTCAAGTAAGACAGGCGTCGCGCCTTGAACAACTTCTGCGTCGAAATTCGCACTGGTGACTTGGAATGTGTTTGGGGCGTCAGACATGGCGTTTCCTTTCGATTTTGGGGTCGGCCAAGAGTCGGCGAGTGTCGCAGATGATTCGAACTTCGGATGCCGAACAATTTGATTTCGTCCAATAACGAATCCTCTTCAAGCCATCCACTTGCAACTTCAACGGTGCTTGGTACATTCTTCGATCCCTCACCGCACAGCGGTTGGGGACCAAACCAAACTTCGATGCCGCGGGCAGCACCCATGCCACGCAGACATCCGACACAGCGTAGAAGACCGAAAGAAGCGAAACCATGAAGAACGACATTCATCCAAAGTACTACCCCGAGTGCAAGGTCATCTTCCGTGGCGAGGTCGTGATGACCGTCGGCGCAACGGTGCCTGAGATGAATGTCGAAATTTGGTCTGGCTCGCACCCGTTCTTTACGGGTCAGAAGACCTTCGTCGACACCCTCGGTCGCGTCGAGCGCTTCCAGAAGAAGTTCGCTGGCAACTACTTCGACAAGAAGAAGAAGTAAGCCGACCGCAAAGGCGCTCTCTAAGAGCCGGCCGCCAACCTCCTGTTCTATTTTGCCTACCCGAAAGACCGTCGCACCCGCGGCGGTCTTTCTCATTGCATTTCTTGACTTTGCGTGTCGTCGCTTCGACGCTGCACCTTTCGCAGTTCGTGCGGTCTCGTCGTGAAACGCGCGCCCTTGCGATACGCTTCCCCCACGCGCACCTTCGCGTCCCTCTCAGTGCCACCTTCCTCCACCAACATCGATCCACGCTCAGAAGCACTCATCGCACTGCTTTTGCCCGAGAATTTGCGACGAGTGTTGTCGCAACAACGCGCGGAAGATGACGGCATCGCTGCGCAACTCGAAGACCTTGCAATCGCTGCCGATCACCGCAAGTCAAGCGCGCTTTCGCGCCGTCGCGCGACGCTCGCTCGCACGCTGGAGCCGCTCGCCGCACTCGAGCGCACTGCCGTGGAACTCGTCGGTCTGGAAGATCTCCTTGCCTCGGGTGACGCTGAAATGGCCGCCATGGCGCGCGCAGAGCGGCCAGAACTTGAAGCGCGCGCGCGTGAACTCTCGTCGGCCATCGTGAAGGCGTTGGTCACCGGCGAGGAAGCGAGCATCGCCAGTTTCGTCCTTGAAGTCCGCATGGGCGTCGGCGGCGACGAGGCTGCACTTTGGGCGGGCGAAGTTTTTGAGATGTACCGCGCCTATGCAGCGCGCCGAGGATGGCGTGTCGAGGTCGTTGAAACGAAGCCCGGCGATGTCGGTGGACTCACCCACGCCATTGCAACGGTCGAGGGCGACGGCGCATTCGCTGCGCTGCAGTTCGAGGGCGGCACGCATCAGGTGAAACGCGTTCCCGCGACCGAAGCGCAAGGACGCATCCACACCTCGACCGCCACCGTTGCGATCATGCCCGAGCCCGAGGAGGTCGATGCGGCGCTTGATCCAGCCGAGGTGAAGGAAATGGTCACGACGGCGCAAGGACCAGGCGGTCAGAATGTGAACAAGGTCGCGACCGCGGTGCACCTCATTCACCTTCCCACGGGCCTCGAGGTCCGCATGCAGGAAACACGCTCACAAGGGCAGAACCGCGAGAAAGCGTGGCGTCTCCTCCGTGCGCGCGTCTACGAACAACGGAAGCGCGAGGCCGATCTCAAGCGCAGCGCCGAGCGCCGCTCGATGATCGGTTCCGGCGATCGCGCCGAGAAGATCCGTACCTACCGCTTCAAGGAAGGGATCGCCGTCGACCACCGTGTGGAGCAGTCGTTTCCGCTTGCGAAACTCCTCGCAGGCGAACTCGACACCCTCATCGACGCGCTTGCTGCGAAGGATCTCGCAGAGCGCCTCTCTGCGATGTGAGCATCAC
>JASGCF010000098.1:0-6367 GCA_030054275.1 Limnohabitans sp.
GATACACGCGCGCGCCCTTCTCGGCGAAGTCACGCGCACCAGACAGATAGTCGGCGTGGATGTGCGTGTCTGCAACCGCGACGATCCGCAGGCCGTTCGCCTTTGCAACGGCTTCATATCGATCGATGTCGCGCTCTGGGTCGATGACGATTGCTTCGCCCGTCTTTTGGCATCCAATGAGGTACGCGGCTTCAGCGAGTTTTTCGTCGTAGATTTGGCGGAAGAACATGGTGTGCTCCGGTCGTAGAAACTGCTTGTAGAAATCCGCGCGCAAGACTCACCGGCGGGGCGCGTCAGAGGCATTGTGAGCGCGTGAGGGTTCGACGCGCGCGGGAAATTCATCGCAATTCTGAGGGCGCGTCGTGGAGGCTTTCGCCGAGGGCGTACGTGAAGCCCTTCTGAACCGCGAATGCGCCGACGCGGCCATGGAAATCGAGCGCCAGCATGCCGACTTGGTACTCGGCGGGGTTGCCGTTCTTCTCGATGATCCGTGCGATGGCGTGTTCGCAGGCTTCTTGCGGCGTCATGCCGTGGCGCATGGCTTCGACCGCGAGGTGCGCGCCGAGGGTGCGCAGCACCGTTTCGCCGAGGCCCGTGCAAATCGCGCCGCCGATCGGTGCGTCGACGAAGATCCCAGCGCCGATGATGGGCGAGTCGCCCACGCGACCGTGCATCTTGTAGGCGAGGCCGCTTGTCGTCGATCCCGCCGCCATGCGGCCATTCTTGTCGAGGGCGAGCATCGAAATCGTGTCGTGGTTTTCGATATTGATGCGAGGCCGATACTGCCGTTCGAGCAGCCAGTCGCGCCACTCGCGCTCGGCGGCGGGGGAGAGACACGCGCCGCCTACGGCGTCGCAAGCTTGGCATTCGGGTCGCACTTCGAGCCCCGACTCACGTGCAAATTGCTCCGCTCCCGCGCCGACAAGAAGAACGTGCGGCGTGCGCTCCATGACGGCGCGCGCGAGCGAAATCGGGTGCAACACGCCGCGGACGAAACCAACGGCACCTGCGCGGCCTTCGCCGGTCATGATCGCGGCGTCCAAGGTGACGAAGCCATCACGATCGGGGCGGGAGGCAAGCCCGACCGTCATGTCGGGGCAGTCGAGTTCGACCGCGCGGCAGCCGGATTCGACCGCGTCGAGGGCTGTTCCACCCCCGTTGAGCACCCCGATTCCCGCTCGATTCGCGGTCAGACCGTGGTTCCATGTTGAGAGGGTGATGCCCTTCATGTTGTTGAGGCTTGAAAAAGCTGTGGAAGCTGTTGAAGTGGTGGGGTGCGAATCTGCGCTCCAACCCGTGTTGCGACAGGCGGTTAGAGAACTCACCACGAGTGCACCAAGGGCGGTTCGACGACTGATTTCGACGGCCATAGAAGCGCACAGTACCGAGAGGTGCCGAGAATGTCATGGCTAGGGGTGTCGTAGGCGGCCGGTTTGCCAGCGGAAGCCTTGTGCGCCATCAAGATGCAGCGAGAAACAAAAGTTTTTGCAGAAAGTCTGAACCGACTTCCTTGACCTTTTGAGTCGCGGTGACAAGTTCGGTTCGTCCTTGGAAGTGACAGTGTGTAACGAAGCCGGTGTCGCGCTTCGTTCTGCAGGCTAGGGGCCATCCCACCGCAGCGGACAAAAGTCCACGTCCGCACTCTGTGCTCTGACAACTCAAGAAAGGCAGAGAGAGATGCTTTCGAATCGTCTTGCGAAGCACTTCGGTGCAGCAGCTGCTGCGGCAGTCGTTGTTGGCTCGGCCAACGCAGCCATCGTGTACAGCGGTGTCGTCAACTTCGTCTGCGCCGTCGATATCGACGGTTGCTACATCAACGTCGAGACCGGCCAGTTCAGCAACGGCCCGGGCTCCGGCGTTCCGGGCTGGGACGTCAACCCGTACTCGTCGGCTGGCGGCATGAACTTCTTCAACTCGACCGGCGGCGGGCAGATGCGCTTCCCCGGAGTGACCACCGGCCCCGCGGGCAACCTGGCCCTGGGCACCACGGTCGGCTCGACCGGCTCGTACAACACGTCGACCACCGGCGTGGTGTTCGGCTCCGCGGCGGGCAACTGGCAGTACAGCGCTCAAAACTACATCGGCTTCAAGTTCGTGTCCTCCGCTGGTACCACCCACTACGGCTGGATGCGCTTCGCGATGGGCGCCGCTGGCTCGTCGGGCACCTCGATGACCCGCACGGTGGTTGACTACGCGTACGAGAACGTCGCTAACACCTCGATCGCGGTCGGCGCGGGCATCGTCCCGGCTCCAGGCGCGATCGCCCTCCTCGGCCTCGCTGGCCTCGCTGGCCGTCGTCGTCGCTGAGTCGACACGGTTGACAGATATTCACTCCTCAACGCGACACTTGTGTTTCGTTTGAGATGAGTCGAAAAGCATCGCGTGGGCGGTCCTTTCGGATCGCCCACGCTGCTTTTTCTGAACGGTCACCGGAGCCTCGGCTCGGCGGCGTTTCGCCTCGCTGCGGTCTTTCGCGAGTCGCGAGCGCGCGGGGGTCGTGATGAAAAGCCCGGGCTTCGCCGCGTGGCAACAAAGCTTACGAGAGATGGCTTCTGACGCCGTTCGCGGCTTCTCGTAGCATGGCGCTATGCCCGCACGGACCGCGAAGCGCCTTCTCATCGTCGGCTGGGATGCAGCCGACTGGATCCTCATCAATCGCCTCATTGCCGCTGGCAAGATGCCCGTGCTGCGCGGTCTCATCGACGGCGGTTCGCGCGCCGATCTCGGCACGCTTGAGCCGAAGTTGTCGCCGCTTCTGTGGAGTTCGATCGCAACAGGAAAGACGGCCGACAAACATGGCATTCTGAACTTCGTCGAGCCCAAGCCAGACGGCAGTGGACTTCGGGTGTCAAGCTCAACGTCGCGAAAGACCAAAGCCTTGTGGAATGTGCTGTCACAACAGGGTCTTACGACCCATGTGATTGGTTGGTACGCGTCACATCCGGCGGAAGCAATCAAGGGTTCCGTGGTGACCAATCTGCTGCAAGAGGGTGAACCCACAAGCGAATCCGCGGCTTGGCCGATGATTGCGGGCACGGTGCATCCTGTTGCGCGCGAAGAGACAGTGGGGGCGGCCCGTCAGCGGGCACGCGCCTTCTCGCGTGACACATTGAAATCTCTGCTGCCGAAGCTCGATGAGATTGGCGGCGGCGACGAGCGCGTACAGACGCTTGTCAAACTCATGTCGTATGCGACCAGCATCGAGCGTGCAGCGCTCGCACAGCTGAAGGACGGTGGGGCGTGGGACGCTGCGATGGTGTTCTTTGATGCGATCGACACCGTTGGACATCACTTCATGCAGTTCGTCGCGCCGAAGATGCAGCATGTTTCGGAGCGCGAGCAGCGACTCTTCGGTGGCGTGATGGATGCCGTGTATGCGTGGCATGACGCAGCGCTTGGACGCTTGATTGAAGCCTCGGGGCCAGAAACAACCGTCATCGTGCTTTCGGATCACGGCTTTCACAGCGATCACTTGCGGCCAAATCTCAGTGATCTTCCGCCTGAACGGCGAATGGAACTTGAGTCGAGTTGGCATCGGCCGCAAGGCGTGCTTGTCATGTCTGGACCCAGAGTGAAGAAAGCCGCCACCATCGTGTCGCCCACGATTCTCGATGTCGCACCAACCGCATTGGCGATGTTGGGCTTGGCAGCCGGTGACGATTTCGACGGTCGTGTGCTGACCGAGGCAATCACCGCTGAAGTTCCGCCGCGCATTCCATCATGGGATTCCATCGATGCGCTCGCGGGCGAAACAACGGGGCTTCATCCCGCAGATCTCCGGCAAGACGTCTTCGAAGCGGCCGACGCCATCAAGCAGTTGGTCGACCTCGGGTACATGGCTGCGCTTCCTGCAGATGTACAGGGGCAACTTGATCTCGTGCGACGAGAGAGTTTGTTTAATCTCGCCGTGTCGCTGATGTCGCGTCGTCGAGCGCACGAGGCGATCCCGCACTTCGAGCGGTTGGTGGAAGAGCGCCCGGCGGAATCGCGCTACGCGCTCCTTCTGGCGAATTGTCTGGTGAGCGCTGGCCGCGCTTCCGATGCCGCGCGTTGTATGGAAGCGCTGCTTGCGCACGATGCGAAGAACCTCGAAGCGCAGTTACTTCGTGCGGCTGCGTTGGCGATGACTGGGGACGATGCTGCAGCGCGCGCGCAACTGGATCCGGTCGAGCGCGCGTCGCGATCGCGGCCAGAACTTGCGCTTTCGCTCGGAGGTGTACTCACGGCGTGTGGCCGATTTGCGGACGCGCGTCGTTACTTCGAGCAGGCAAAGGCGCGGAACGCGCGCGATCCTCATGCGCACATCGGACTTGCGCGAACACAACTCGCGCTTGGTGGTTTTGAGCAGGCTGCAGAGCATGCGCTCGACGCGCTAGAGATTTCACAGGCCTTGCCCGAGGCGCACCTTGTCCTTGGCGCTGCGCTTGCGTGGTATGGCGATGACGAGAATGCCAAGAAGAGCGTGGGGTTTGCCATCATGCATGACCCAGGCTTGATCGACGCACATCGATGGCTTGCTGTCTTGCACGCAAAGGCTGGCTACGTTGCGTACGAAGGAGATGCTCGCGCAGAGGTTGCGCGATTGTTGGCAACGGCTCCGCAGGCGACGCGAGCGAAAGAGGCGCCATTTGGTCCGGCGGCTTTCGCTGCCAAGCATGGCATTGAGGCGATCTGAGCGGATTCTTCTCCCTGCGGACGCCTGACTATCACGCGCGATTTCGGTGAAGCGAAGGATCGACCGCTGCGGTCATTGCGTCCACGTTGAGAGGAGCGCTTTCCGGTTGCGCGAGGAACTCTGCAAGTCGCGCAGCTTGTGTCCGCGGATTCGCAATCAACTCCGCGTGGCGTACTGAAAGCACCGCGAAGTTTGGGCGTGCGGTGAGCCACGCATGCACTTGCGCCAGTTGCTGCGCGTAAATCGCGGCAAGTCGATCGGGTGGGAGGCCGCCACCAGACTTTCCGCTGCGCGCGAGCATCGTCGACTGACTCTTGACCACCTCGCGAATATCGCGGTCAAGAAAGACCACGCGATACGGGCGGTCGTCTGGGAGCTCTGGTACCAACATGTGAATCACTTTGACAACCTTGCCGCGCGCATCGTCGAGCCATGCCTTGTCGGTGCGCAGCGCCTTCACACGCTCGAACTCAAAGTAGCCTCGTGGATTGTCATCGTCGGCAACGCGTAATCCGTCTGTCAGTGGTGCAATTCCACCAGCCACAATCATCTGCATGGCCATACTCGTTCCCGAACGGGGAAGTCCCGAGACGATGGTGGTGAAGTTGCGCATGGGTTCAGAATGTACCCGCGCAGGCACGTGCTGTCCGCGCGTGACATTGTCGAGCCGCGTTGATCCGCGTACCTTGGCGGCATGCAGACTTCATCGAATGCACCTGTGTCGCCGCGCACGCTTGAAATCCCAATCGATTCGCTCGAAGGGGCGCGGCTTGCTGCGCCGTTCGCGACGCGACTTGAAGTTTGTCATGACCTCTCGACCGAAGGTTGGACACCTCGGATGGAACTGGTGCGGGCGTGTCGCGAAGTCGTGGAGGGTACGCAGGCCACCATCGTCGCGATGATCCGTCCTGAGTTTCCAGGTTGTCGGCGAGAACTTGATGTCGCAGCGTTCGCGACGACACCGAAACTGCTCGACCTGTGTCTGCGTGAGATTGAAGCAGCCGCCGGTGCTGGCGCACATTCGGTTGGAGTTTCATTGCTCACTCCTGATGGCTTTGTGGACATGGACGCGAATGCGCGACTCATTGCGCATGCGCGCGGGTTCGGCTTGGTGGTTGCGTTCTTGCGCACCTACGACTTACTGGTCGACCGGGAGCGGGGTATGCGCGATCTCACGGCGCTTGGTTTCACGCGGTTTATCACGGCGGGTGTTCTCGGCTGGGATGCGTCGGTCGCGACGCTCGACGAGCGTGTCGCTGTTGTTGCGCGCGATGTTGAAAACGCGGCTCGCGAAGCAAAAGTCCGTGGGTGCACGCCGATAGAGGTGATTCCGGGTGGCGGTGTGCGCGGATCAAATGCGCGTCGTTGGCTTGAACTTTCGCCGCATCTCCATGCTTCGTGTCGTCGCGACGGAGTCATCGCGCTTTCGGAGCTGGAGCACCTTCGCGATGTGATGCGGTAATCTGCGACGATGTTTCGCACACTCACGCTCGCCGCGTTTCTTCTTCACCCCGTCCACGCGAACGCCGCGCCGCCGACCGACGCGGCAAACGAAGGTGAAGAACTTGCGCGATGGGCGGAATCGCGCGATGAGCGCATGGGGTGGTGGCGCGACGCACGCTTCGGGATGTTCGTCCACTGGGGGCTCTACTCGCCCGCGGGTGGATTCTGGGACGGCAAGAAGTACGAGCA